>NQJI01000196.1:0-3929 GCA_002256705.1 Methylococcaceae bacterium NSM2-1 | reverse complement strand
AATGTCGATCTGGAACAAAAAATACTTTCTGATGGCGAACTGAGTGAACAGGAAATGACGCTTGAAATCGCCGATTTATTACGAAATGCAGCTACCTGGGGACAGGAATTTCCGGAACCCGTTTTTGACGGGGTGTTTGATGTGATTCAGTCACGTATCGTTGGACAGCGGCATCTTAAATTGGTATTGAGAAAACCCGGTGGTGATCTGGTTATCGATGCCATCGCTTTTTTTGTCGATCAACCGGAATATTGGTTAGGGCTCAGACAAATCAAGGCGGCTTACAAACTGGACATTAATGAGTTTAGAGGGAATCGAAGTGTACAGTTTATTTTGCAGTATTTGGAAAAAATAACATAAAAAAAGGGCGGTTTATCCGCCCTTTTTTGTACACTAAAAAGACCTATTTTTTGGGTTCAGAAGATACTTCTTTTTCAGTTTTTTTGACTGCTGATTTTGCTGCTTTTTCGGCGGCTTTGGCTGTTTCTTCTACTTTATCAGCAGCTTTTGTTGCTGCTTTTTCAACAGTCTTTTCAGCGGTTTTAGCTGCTTCTTCTACTTTATCAGCAGCTTCTGTTGCAGTTTTTTCAACTGTCTTTTCTGAAGTTTTAGCAGTCTCTGCCGCTTTATCAGCAGCTTCTGTTGCAGCTTTCTCTACTGCCTTTTCTGCCGTCTTAGCTGTCTCTGCCGCTTTATCGGTTGCTTTTGGCGGCTCATCTGTCAGCGGTACCAATATCTCAACTTTTGCCTGTTTACGCAACGTTTCGACCATATTCTGTAATTTTTTACGTTGCAGGTAAGGCACCAGTTGTTCTTTTACCGTTTCTAATGGAGGCGGAGTTTGTTTACGGGAATCTTCTCTTAAAATGACATGCCAGCCAAACTGGGTTTGCACAGGTGTTTTGGTGTATTTGCCTTTTTCCAGTTTCACGACAGCCTCGGAGAATGGTGCAACCATTTGAGTAGCAACAAACCAGCCTAAATCACCACCATTTTGTGACTCTTTAGCATCTAACGAGTTCTTGTTGGCTAATTTAGCAAAATCCGCTCCTTTGTCTAATTCTGCGATCAGTTTTTTAGCTTCAGCTTCAGTTTTGACCAAAATGTGGCGGGCTTTGTATTCGGTTCCGTTTTCACCGGCGACTTTGCTGTCATATTCAGCTTTGATTTCGGCGTCGGTTACCGGATTCGCTTTTATGAAGTTTTGTACATCAGCTTGTGTTAATATTGTTTTTCTAGCGCTATCAAGTTGGCCTATGACTTCAGCTGATTTATCCAATTGCTTTTGTATGGCATCCTGAACCAATAGTTCACGTTGGATCAGTTCTTCAATCAATTTTTCTTTAGGAAAAGTTTTACCTTGGCCTTGCTCGGCAACTTCTTTTTCCAACTTCGCGAGTACAGACTTGGGTATATACTGGCCATTTACGATAGCAACGGCATCGGATTTCTCAATAGCGGGCACCATTGATGTACTTTCCGTGGTTTTTTGGTCACAGCCAGCAATCAGTGCAGTGACAAGTTGGTGTCGCTGGACTAAGGATTTTCCTTCAAAAGCCTCTGCGACAATAGTGACATGATAGTGGCCGCCGCCGCTTTTTGCGCCAGCATGTCCGGCATGAGCAGCACTATTATCCATAATTTCTAATAGCTCCGGTTTAAAAGCATCATTTAATAATTGTTTAATTTGTTCGGATGTCATTGAGGAAATACCTT
Organism: Methylococcaceae bacterium NSM2-1; assembly: GCA_002256705.1. Taxonomy (GTDB): domain Bacteria; phylum Pseudomonadota; class Gammaproteobacteria; order Methylococcales; family Methylomonadaceae; genus Methylobacter_C. The sequence continues at coordinate 2,213 of NQJI01000196.1, read as the reverse complement.
TTTAAATGGTTTAACAGTTACTTTAGCGTAAACGCCGGCATCGATATAGGGATCGCTATCCGCCCAATGTTGAGCGGCTTCCAGGTTGTCAAACTCGGCAACTACCAGACTGCCTGAAAAACCAACGTCTCCAGGATTCTCACTATCAACCGCAGGGTGTGGGCCGGCTAATACCAGGCGCCCTTCGTCCTGAAGCGCTTGCAGTCTTTTAATATGGGCAGGGCGGGCGGACATTCTTTTCCCTAAACTATCCTCAATATCTTCACTGATAATTGCGTATAACACCATTTATTCCTCTGCTTCCGGGACGTATTTATATAAAAAAAACATTTGAACTACCATAAAAACAACCATCAAACCAGGCGCTATAAATGTTTTAAAGGTAACCCAGTCATCCGTATTGTAATTGTACATTACATAAACATTGATAAAACCAATGCCGATAAAAAAACTGGCCCAGCTAAAATTCAAGCGTTTCCAGATCAGTGGCGGCAAGGTCAAGTTGCTGGACATCATTCTTTCAATAAAGGTTTTTTTACCAATAAAGTGGCTGCTTAAAAAGGCGATGCCGAATAACCATTCTATGATCGAGAACTTCCATTTAAGGTATTGCTCATCATGTAAATAGATAGTTGCTCCACCGAATACAATAACCAAAGCCAATGTAATCCATTGCATGGTTTCAACTTTACGGTGTTTTAACCACGCATAAGCCACCTGAATAATAGTGGCCACAATAATAACGGCAGTCGCTATATAAATATCATAAAGTTTATATGCGACAAAAAATAAAATAATGGGAAAGAATTCAAGAAGCTGTTTCATAGTAACCGGGGTGGGGTGGTCAGGCGTAAATTTCTATAATTCTCCTTTTGATCAATTGATCTTGAAGAGGTTTGTTTATAGTCGTCGGTATGTTTGCTTATGTAACAAATAGCTTACTATTCATCTTTATTTTTCAGACTAACACGGATACCAAATTGTTGTATGTCAGTTAAAGCCTACATTGAAAAGATTAATGATAATCTGGAATTTTATAAGTCAGTTGTCTGCTTTAAGCAAACCTAACAGAGTCGTATTGTAGAATTTTTCATGGCGAATGTACATGCTTGCATAGTCGTTTCTGCTAGAATGCTTGTTATTTTTGGAGAATATCGATGGATAAAAATATGCAAACTGAATTAGAAGCTGCCGTATTCAGGCGTTTAGTCAGTCACTTACAACAGCACACTGAGGTTCAAAATATCGATTTAATGATATTGGCGAATTTTTGCAGAAATTGTTTAGCCAAGTGGTATACAGCAGCGGCGATAGAGCAGGGGATAGAAATGAATTATGAGCAGGCCAGGGAAATGGTCTACGGTATGCCTTATAATGAATGGAAAGATAAATTTCAAAACGAGGCGACTCCCGAACAATTGGCAGTCTATAACCAGAAACAACAGGCAAAACTAGATTAAAAGTGTGCAGGCTCGTGCATTAACATGTTTCGGCGATGCTCATGGGTCGTTCCCGGCAGAGCAACACCGCCGATGTGATCAGCCCAAGCCTTCATATCAGCGCGTTTGGGCTGTTCGTGCTAGCTAGTCCAAGGTATAACAGTCTGTGTTGCGTCTGCGAAGGCGAACAATGCCTCGCGGCAGCGAACCCCGATTGATTGATAATCAGTAACCTCATGTGCATGCTTAAGGGCTTCAGATGCCTCGGATAAGCAGCGCCAACACTTCTCCAAAAGGCTCGTTTGGAGATCGCTTAGCTTTGGTTTCTCGCTAAGCGGAGGGATGATGCATAGGCATAAACCAGCATGGAAGGTCAACGCAAGGTCCATGTTTGGGAACTGGTCTTGCGAGTAACGATTGGTCGGGTTTGTGATGACCCACCAACGACCCTTATCAGTGTGCTCATCCCACAAGTCATGGCGGTGATTGAGGACGTTTTCTGCATAAATTTTCTGACCGAATTCCACCGTCAAGTCAGGAGCCTGTCAGTTCATGTAGCTAAATACTTTATTGGTTTCTTCCTGCGCTGCTTCAAGCATATATACCTTAAGTAGGACTGTTTGTCGTATTACGTAACTTCGCATAATGTATATTATGTTAAATTACATTATATTCGCCTGCTATTTGACTTGGCTATGTTCCGCCCTGGGATCATAGTTATTATTTCTTCTCTGGTGATACAGAAACGTGTGTTAGATTTTACAAGTCAAAAAG
>NQJI01000025.1 GCA_002256705.1 Methylococcaceae bacterium NSM2-1 | reverse complement strand
GAAATGATTTGTTCAGGCGATTCATGAGCAACCGTTTCTATATCCATGCCGCCCGCCGCTGAGGCGATAAAAATAATCCGTTCACTGGCTCTATCAACCAGCACACTGAGATATAACTCACGTTTAATCGGGTATATTTTCTCTATCAACAGTGAGTTGATGGGTAATCCTGCACTATCGGTTTGAATAGTAACCAGCCGTTTGCCTAACATGTCTTGGCTAAACTCGACCACTTCAGCCAGATTTTTAGCCAACTTCACGCCACCGACTTTACCTCTGCCACCCGCATGTACCTGAGCCTTAACAACCCATCCATCACCGCCTAATTCTCTGGCAACCAGACCGGCACTATCCGGCGTTGTCGCCTGCTTTCCATCGGGTACAGGTATTCCATAAATTTGAAACAACTGTTTGGCCTGATACTCATGAATATTCATTTATTGCTCCTAATTGACCGGTAAAGTCCGGCGAGTTTTTTCTTAAGTTTTTGCATCAATGCTATGATTGTTTCAATCCACTACCGGCAGCTAATCCGGGATAATTGATATTCTAACCAAGTCCCTGCAAAACGCTATTCTTAAAACCAACATGTCCGCAAATACTACTGAGATTATTTTTCCCTGCCCTATTTCCAAGGGCTACGGCATTCCTGCCCGGCAAGCCTGGTTATTGCTGAGTGTTTTTTTATGCTACCGACTGACTCTGGCATGCCTGTTCATTTTTTTATTTTACAGTCGATGGGGTTCTTCTTTAATCAGTGTCGACAACAGCCGGTTATACAGTTACAGCGCTTACAGTTACTTAATTCTATCTCTTATATCAGCCATTTGCATAATCTGGCGCCTTACAAGTTATACCCTACAAGCGCAACTGCTCATTTATTCAGATATACTGATCCTTACCTTGTTAATGCACGCTTGTGGCGGAGTTAACAGTGGCATGGGTACTCTGCTCGGGGTATCAATCGCATCAGGCGGATTATTAGTTGGTGGACGCTGTACTATTTTTTTTGCTGCGTTGGCTAGTTTAGCTGTAATAGCCGAACAAATTTTTGCCGACTACACGGGTAGTTTTCAACCGACCCATTATCCTTATGCGGGAATGCTTGGAGCTTCGTTTTTCACTATTGCCCTACTATCCTATATTCTGGCAAAACGTAGCGAACAAACCCTGCTGCTTGCCGATCAACAAAAACATACCATCATTAAACTGGAAGAAATCAATCAGTATATTATCCAGCATCTGCAGTCAGGCATTGTTATTATCAACAAGAAACAACAAGTTCAGATGGCCAATGAAGCTTCATTAAGGCTGTTAAATTTATCTGTATTCCCCATCAATCTGGATACTATTTCAGAGCATTTATCGAGAGCATTCAAGAGCTGGCTGGCTAATCCAGAACAGGACTTTGTGTTGTTACAACTCTCAAATCATTCGGAAATTCGAAGTCGTTTCATACCTCTGCCGACAGTTCACGAATTTTATTACATGATTATTTTCGAAGACATTGCACTTTATAATCAACGCTTACAACAAAGTAAACTAGCATCCTTAGGCCGGCTCACAGCCAGTATTGCCCATGAAATACGTAATCCATTAGGCGCAATCAGCCATGCTGGTCAATTACTCTCAGAAAATCCGCATCTGTCCATTCAGGATTTGCGCTTAACAAAGATAATTCTGACACATTCCGGCCGTGTTAATCATATTATTGAGGATATCTTACAACTTTCCAGACGATCTGATTCAAGGCGAGAAAAGATTTATTTGAAGCCATGGCTAACCCAATATATGAGTAATTTCATTCTTGAACAGGACGTCACTGCTGAAACATTCAATTTGTTACAGACCGGTGAACCCTTATGTGCTTCTATAGATCCGGGGCATCTCAAGCAAATTATGGATAACCTGTGTCAAAATGCTTTGAGATACGGTAAGCCTGAAGACGGGCCAATAATTTTGCGAGCCCTCCTATGCCAGCAAGCGCCTTGCATAGAAGTTATTGATAACGGTACGGGTATTAATCATCAGTATATCAACCATCTCTTTGAACCATTTTTCACTACCTCATCCAGTGGTACAGGCTTGGGACTTTATATATCAAGAGAATTGGCCGAGCTTAACCAGGCAAAATTAAGTTATCAACTTATTGATGAAAAAAGAAGCTGTTTCCGGCTCTGTTTACAGGATGCTAACCATACACTAATTGAAATATGAGAAAACAACGGGTATTGATAGTAGATGATGAACCGGATATTCGTGAACTGTTGGAAATCACTCTTAACAGAATGGATATTCAAACTTGCTGTGCTGAAAACATTGACTGCGCCAAGACGTTATTGCAACAAAATTCATTTGATCTTTGCCTTACCGACATGAAATTGCCTGACGGCAATGGTCTGGATTTGGTTGACACTATCCAAGCTATGTCCAACCCAATCCCGGTTGCCGTTATTACCGCTCACGCCAATATGGATACGGCAATTCTGGCGATGAAAAAAGGCGCTTTTGATTTTGTCTCCAAACCTGTTGATTTATTGGTACTCAGACACCTCGTTAGCAGCGCACTAAAGCTTTCTGACCCAATGTCTACAAGAGAAAGGCGAACTCGCCAAACACTCCTGGGTGAATCATCAGTCATGCGGGAAATTCGATCAAAAATAGATAAGGTTGCCCGCAGTCAGGCGCCTGTTTACATCAGTGGCGAATCCGGTTCGGGTAAGGAATTGGTGGCAAGGCTCATCCATCAGCAAAGTCCTCGCAGCGATAAATCTTTTGTAGCTATTAACTGTGGAGCCATTCCTCTCGAATTGATGGAAAGTGAGTTCTTTGGTCATAAAAAAGGCAGTTTTACCGGAGCGATCACCGATAAAAAAGGTTTATTTCAAGCCGCAGAAGGTGGCACATTATTTCTTGATGAAGTAGCGGATCTGCCCCAATCCCTGCAGGTTAAATTGCTGCGCGCCATACAAGAAAAAAGAATTCGCCCCGTTGGCGAGCAAATGGAAATTCCGGTCGATATTCGTTTACTCAGTGCCACCCACCGAAACCTTGCCGATATGGTTCGGGCCGGGCTTTTCAGGCAGGATTTATATTACCGTATTAATGTTATCGACCTTCATGTTCCCCCTTTGCGTGAAAGGAGTTCTGATATACCCGCACTTACAGAACATATACTAGCAAAGCTAAATGCCGGCAAAATAGATCAGCTGACATTATCGACAGCTGCCTTGGCAGTGCTGCAACAGTATCATTTTCCGGGTAATGTGCGTGAGCTTGAGAATATTTTTTCCGGGTAATGTGCGTGAGCTTGAGAATATTCTGGAAAGAGCTCTTGCACTATATGATGGCAATTGCATAGAGATAGATGATTTGAATCTGCCAGTAAGCCTACCTAACGATTCAGACTCACCAGAATACAATCCGGCAATGGGTCCATTAGAAGATTATCTGGAGGAGATTGAAAGAAAAGCAATTACCCTTGCGCTGGAAGAAAATAAATGGAATAAAACAGCCGCCGCCCAACAACTGGGACTTGCTTTCAGATCATTTCGTTATCGCCTGAAAAAGCTCGATTTGAATAATTAAAGTTTTTATAGCTTCCAGCCTTAGCCAGCCATTGACTAAGGTTTATATTTATCGAGGGCTTCAAGCTTCACTAAGGCATCTTTTATTGTCGCTTCAATTGCGGCATCCAGTTCGTTATTTTTATAGACTTTTTCCAGCAACCCTTCTGTAACCAAGGCGTCTTTTATCCAGCGTTTGGTAAAACGATAGTTACTATAAGTAGTAGCTACCTCTCCAGTTTTTGGATCTCGTAAACCCTTTTTAACTGTACCCCGGGTTGTTGTAGGCGTGGTTTTTTTAATGGTCGCCGGTTTAATAATTGTCGGCTTTATATCTTTGGCAACAGTCTCAGGCATTGGTTGTTCTGGAAGCACTTTCGATGCTTCCGGTTTTGCCTTTGGTTCTGCGGATTTAGGAGTCGCTTTTTGTTCATTTACGGTTTTATAAACAACATAAGCAACGAAAATAGTAGTTAATATAAACAACGCTTCAGACATAATGGCGGCTCTCCAACTCTTAAATTGATTTTTAGTATCACTGCCCTAAGAAGTGCGTATGGTCAGTTCAGCAAACTAATTCGCTAGCAGCCGAATATACCAGAAGCCAACGAGCTAGTTAAGCTCTAAATCCGAATGAATGCTTAATATTAAAGCATTTTGGATTAAAACTCATAATCCCTCAATAAACCTTGTTTATTTGATGAAGTAGTATGCAACCAAAAATAGATTTCTAAATAGGAATCATTTGTATCTTTACAACTATTCGCGCTAAAATTAACAAACTATTAATACGAGGATGTGTAAATGAAAATCTACAACAAACAATTAGTAAATGGTGGAGTGCTGACAACGCTGGTTGCGTTAAGTGCGTCTGTTAGCGCCCTGGAAAAACCACAAACGATGGAAGATATGTGGAAAATTATCCAGGCACAGCAAAAGCAAATTGACGAGATGAAAGCCGGTATGGGGGCGGTACCCGGAAAAACCGCTACCAGCAACATGCAAAATCCGGAGAACAAAGTCGCGGACAGCAATGTACAGAACCCGGAGAACAAAGTCGCGGACAACAATGTAAAGAACCTGGAGCGCAAAACCGATATTCTGAGTCAGGAAGTTGAGAAATTGCGTACCAATTTGGCTATTCCTGAAGAGGCTCAATATAAAAGCGCTTACGGCTTGGGCCCTGCGGTAACGCAAAAGACAATGCCGATTTTGAACGACTGGTTTTATATGTAGGTTATAAATTTACCGACAACATTCTTTTCAACAGTGAAATAGAGTTCGAACATGGCACAACCGGCTCAGGCGATGACGATGAAGGCGAAGTTTCTGTCGAGTTTGCGGCGCTGGATTTTTTTATTGATCCGATGGTTAATGCTCGCGCCGGTATGGTTCTAATGCCGATGGGCTTTATCAACCAGATTCATGAGCCACCCTTTTACTTCGGTAACAATCGCCCTGAAGTAGAACGGCGTATCATTCCGACTACTTGGCGGGAAATTGGTGTCGGTCTATTCGGTGCTATAACGCCTAACCTGACGTATACCGGTTATGTGGTCAATGGTTTGGATGCCCAAGGGTTCAATTCCAACGGTATCCGAGATGGTCGGCAAGGAGGCGCTACAGCATATGCCCAAAATTTCGGTTATGTTGCACGCACGGATTATACGCCTGATGCGCTTCCTGGAGTTTCTGTTGGCGGTTCAGCATATGTTGGCAATTCCGGGCAAGATCTGGAATTTAATGGCCAAAAGCCCAATGTTTTTACGCAACTCTATGAAGCGCATGTGCAATGGAAATACCGTGGACTGGAATTCCGTACTCTGGGCTCATGGGGGCATATCAATGATGCAGGCATCCTCAGTGCCTTCCAAGGTGAAACAGTAGGATCACAAAACTATGGTTGGTACACCGAAGTTGGCTACGATGTATTGCCACTAATATTTAAAGATACACCACAATACCTTGCTCCTTTCTTCCGTTATGAACAATACGATACGATTGCCAAAGCCCCCAACGGTTTTAAAGATAATCAAAATCTGGATAGGCAAATCTTTCAAGTGGGCCTGCAATACAAACCTATCCCAAATGTAGTTATCAAGGCTGATTACCGCAACTTCAGTGCTGAAGAAGGCTCTGTGCCGGATGACTTTAATCTGGGTCTTGGATTTATTTACTAGTATCAAGGGATTTACCTGTTCATATAGTATGATATTAGCGAATCTGCCATCCACACAGTAAACAGTTTATTAGTAAAGCTGTTCGTGGTTCATGCCGCCAGCCAGATATTTCGTAACACTGAAATGTCTGACTGGCGGTTTGGTTTTTGGCTAAAACACAACGCAATTAAAGACCGTTGGTCTGACTAATGGATATGTATTATGAAAATAATTAAGTTTATGTTCCTTTTATGGCTGTTGACTGCCATAAGCCCCAGCTTTGCCAAAATCTTTTACAGCAAAAACGAGGCAATGGAATTGGCGTTCGGCAAAGGTACACAAGTAGAGCAGTTATCGCTATTTCCTGATGAAAACCAAGTTGCCAAAATTGAACAAGATGCCAAGGTTAAACTGGACTCAGGCTTATTTACCTTCTATGTGGGAAAAGACCAGGGAAAGATACTGGGTTATGCCGCGATTGAAACCAGCACCGTCAGAACAAAACCGGAAACCTTGATGATTGTATTGACACCCGAGGGTGAGTTGCAGAAAGTCTTCACACTTGCTTTTCATGAACCACCCGAATATCAGCCGCCAGAACGCTGGTTTGAAAAACTCTATAAACGTCCGCTAGCCGAAATGGATTTTAACAAAGGCGTCGATGGCATAAGCGGCGCAACCCTCAGCACACGATCCGCACTTAGCAGCATCCGCAAAGTCATGGCCATTTATCAGGTCATGGTAAAAAACAAGGGTACCAACTGATGCGTTATTTTGTTACCGGTGAACAACAGCGTAAGTCATTACTAAACGCCCTGGTGTTAATGTTTCTGGGTTACATCGCCCTGTTGTGGGTGAGTAATGGCATGATGTATTTTCATCATATGGATTTAACTCCTGGCTCAGTGATCGCTTATTATCTGGGCTCTGAAGAACAATTTACCCAGCCCAGAAGTTATCAGGGGATGCTGGAAGTTTCGCATTTTCATTTATTTTCGATGGGCATGTTGATAGTGACCTTAACGCATTTAATGCTGATGACTGAATTCTCGGTACGTCTGAAAATCTGGTTGAGTAGTTTAACGTACCTATCAGCATTGGCAGATGAAGCTGGCGGCTGGTTGGTCCGGTTTATTGATCCGGTATTTGCTTATTTTAAAATTGCCGCTTTTTTGTTGCTGGAATTTTCATTGGCTGCATTGTTGATTGTAGTGATTGGCGCACTGATACGCGCCAGAGTTCAGATGCGGCAAAGCAGCTCCCATTGAAGGAATTTGCTGATTTGTATTTTGTTACAAACATAAGACTTTTCATCCCGAAAAAAAATGTTATGCACGCACCACGAAGGCACAGAGTTCAAAGAGAATCAAAGTATCAGGATTTATCTAACACTTTCTATGGGTGATGATTTTCCTCTGTGCTTTCTGTGTTTTTGGAATGAGCAGCGGTTTATATGTTCAAGCAGTCTTTTTTGCTCAACTCCAGCTAAAACTCACATGAATTCTGGAATTGCACTTCAGAGTATGATTAATTCAGACTCTTTAACTGTAGGCCGAACTTTATTAGCCACGATAATCTCGGACAAAAAGCTCCTCCTACAAAATTTAAATTAATGCCTGGGGCTGTTACCTTTAATTTGCCAATGTCGATCAGTACTTTAGAGTAGCCATAATAAGCATGACCTAATGGAACTATACTGCGAACGGTTACGGATGCGAATAATTAAATGTCTTTAGACCATACCTACCAAGCTTTTAATGGTTTTTAAAATCCGCAAATGTGACCGTGTGGGGTATATCAATCGGATTTACTCTCTCGACAAAATCACTTAATTATAACCCTAATACCAGTATGGCCAAAAGTATCCACCCCTGTAATAGGGGTAGCCATAGAATCCATAATAAGGGTAGCCGTAACCAAAACCACCATAACCGCCATAGCCATAATAATTGCCGTATTCATAAGCCGGCCACAGATGAATTACCTTAGCTGCAATTATCGGCAACCGAAGAGATTTATTGCCAACTGCGCGGTCAATATCGCCTTTAAGCGTCCCTGCAGCGGTAATTTCTATATCTTTTTTATAAACGGCCGGGTCAAGGAACTCAGGGCTTTTAATGAGGAAACGTCCTTCGTTGGGTTTGTCTAGCTGTGGGCGACCATAACTGTTAAGAGGATAATACAATACTTGTACAAGGCTGAAGTTTTGTTCATTTTCTACATCAATTACAACACCGCCCCAACGAACAGGCGCATCTTTAAAGCGTGCAATGTCCCGTGTTGCCTCACTATAGGAAATGTCATACAGAGGCGGATTCTCAATTGCAGGTGGCAGATTCGAGCAAGCGCTCAATAATAATATACAGATTGATAATAAATGCCGTTTCATAACTCCTTCCTCTAGAAAAATACTATTGCAGTAATGCTTGTATTATTACAGATTCCTGACTTCCACAGACTATTTGCCCCCCACATTCGGAACAAATATAAGTTAGCCGATAAGATTAGTCTGATAGACCTTTTTTAAGAAAATTGATTCCAGTACTTAAAGAATACTTATAGATATCAGAGTTCTTGTCAATAAACACAAACATCCTCAGTTTTGATTAGCAACGGCTAAGGCTTGTTGGTGTATGGGTACGATGGGTGAGTTTTTTATTGTGGCGACCGTCGTAAACCCCGCTGAAACTTAGATTGAGTAAGGAGTTTGAATTGCAGGGCATCGTTGGCAAGCAGTGTTTCGATGACTGGCTGTCGGTTTGTTGTTGGTAAAAAGCAATGGCGCAGGCTTTGGTAACCTGGACACTTTGACGTGCGCCTAAGATATCGCGACTGGCTAATTGTGCCTTAAATTCGGTTTCATTCATCACGGCATTGGTGGGTAACTGTGCGTCACCTGCCGCACGGGCTTTGTCTGCTGACTTAAAGTATAAGAGGGCGATTAGTCAAGGGTTAAACTCTCTGATGGATAGTAAAATGTGATAATTACGATTCAATCCGATAATATCCAAAAGTTTAACCTTTATTTAAGCGTCTTTGTTACTCTTGTAAAATAACTAATCCTTTTAAGGTAGCAGTATTGGAGTCTGACTCAATTGATCATTCCACGGCAATTTTTAACACGTCATCTACCTTTTCCAACCAGATAAACCGGAGTTGATTTCTTACCGCTTCGGGTATTTCTTCAAAGTCTCTTTGGTTGCGTGCGGGAAGCATTACTGTTTTGATCCCTGCTCTGGCGGCAGCAATGACTTTTTCTTTAATGCCGCCGACCGGCAATACCAGCCCCCTTAGGCTGATTTCTCCAGTCATGGCAACATCGCTGTGCACGGTGCGCTCAGAAAACGCGGAGTATAAGGCTGTAAACATGGCAACACCGGCGCTAGGCCCATCTTTAGGGATGGCACCTGCCGGCACGTGGACATGGATATCGTTTTTTTCGAATATTTCGTGGTTTAAACCCAGTTCATGAGCGCGTGACTTCACCAGGCTTAATGCGGCTTGGGCGCTTTCTTTCATGACCTCGCCCAACTGACCGGTGAGGATCAGTTTGCCGTTACCAGGCACACGGGTGGCTTCAATAAAAAGGATATCACCGCCAACCGGTGTCCATGCAAGTCCTGTAGCAACGCCCGGAACGCTGGTTCGCATGGCGACGTCGCTTTCATACTTTCTCGGTCCCAGAATACCCGGAATATGTTCGCTGTCGATCTGCTCATTAACGACAATACCCTCGGCAATACGCATGGCTACACGACGGAATACCGAGCCGATTTCACGCTCCAGATTTCTGCAACCGGCTTCGCGGGTATAGTCCTGAATGATGGTTTCTATGGCCCGGTCGGTGATGGTACATTGTTCCGCTGTGAGTCCATTTGTTTCCAATTGTCTGCCCACCAGATAACGTCTTGCGATCTGTGCCTTTTCATCCAGGGTATAGCCGGATAACTCGATCACTTCCATCCGATCGCGCAACGGTATTGGAATGCTGTCCAGTACATTGGCAGTTCCGATAAACATGACATGGCTCAGATCAAACGGCACAGCCAGATAATTATCACGGAAGGTTGAATTCTGCTCCGGATCTAATACTTCCAGCAAGGCTGAAGAGGGATCACCCTGAAATCCTGAACCGAGTTTGTCCATTTCATCCAGCATAAACACCGGATTATTGGTGCCGGCCTTGCGAATGGATTGAATAATGTTGCCCGGCAATGCGCCAATATAAGTGCGCCGGTGACCACGAATTTCGGCTTCGTCATGCGTACCGCCCAAGCTGGCACGGATAAATTCACGCCCGGTTGCCCGGGCTATGCTGCGTCCCAATGAGGTTTTTCCGACGCCGGGCGGTCCGACAAAGCATAAAATAGGACTCTTGCCATTCGGATTCAGCTTGCGCACTGCTAAAAATTCCAGTATTCGCTGCTTGATTTTATCCAGACCGTAATGATCTTCATTAAGAATTTCCCGGGCTTTTGCTATATCAATAACGCCTGCACTCGCGACAGACCAGGGCAGTTCCGTCAGCCAATCAAGGTAGGTGCGAATCATCGAATATTCACCGCTGGCATCCGGCATGTGCTGCAAGCGGCCGAGTTCCTTGCGCGCTTGTTTTTCCACCTCTTCAGGCATCTTGGCGGCACTGATGGCTTTGCTGATTTCTTCAATTTCGGCTGCGCCGCCTTCATCTTCGCCCAATTCCTTTTGGATAGCCTTCATTTGCTCCCGCAAAACGAATTCGCGCTGCCGCTGTCCCATGGTTTCCTGGGTTTGTTCGTTAATCTTGTTGGAAAGTTTCAATACTTCGATTTGGTAATTGAGTAATTCCAGAATCCTGTCGATACGTTCCTGTATATTAAATAGGTACAATAACTCTTGTTTCTCTTCCGATTTTGAAATCAGGTAACTGGCAATCAAATCAGCCAGCATCGCCGGTGCGGCGATAGATTGAATGGCATTAACCAGCTCAACAGGCGCCTGCCGCGTCTGCTCAAGCACTTCCAGCGCTTTTTGTTTGAGTGTTATTACGCGCGCTTCAACATCCTTGGAGCTCACTTCAGGCTCTTCGTAACGTTCAATGCGGGCGACAAGAAATGGATAGCCCTGCAAAAATTCCTTCACACGAAAACGTTGCACACCCTGACAAACAACATGATGGGTGCCATCAGGAGCGGTTAAGTAGCGTAAAATTTCCGCCACAGTACCGACTGTATGGAGATCGTCAGAGCCGGGTTCTTCATCCAGGTCATGCCGCTGCATGAGCAAGCCGATCGGTTTCTCGGAACGCACTGCCTGCTGCACTGCAGCAACAGAGGGTTTGCGGCCTATCACCAACGGAGAAACATTTTGCGGAAAAAGCACAGTACCACGCATAGGTACAATGATAAGTGCATCATCCGGAACAGGCGGGAATTGCAATGAAGCCTCCTGCTTTATCTCTGAAGATGGCTCTTCTTTGTCTGCCGTTGATCCCAGAAGTCTGTTTTTCAGATCCTTGATGTGCATAAGCAGCCTTTATATTTTCCGCAGTGAGATTAATAAACAACCGTTCACAAATTCACGAGTGCCGATTTCAAAACGGCCTTCGGGCAGTTCAATATGCCGCTCAAATCGTCCATAGGGAATCTCCAGGCGGCGAATCTGCGACTCTGAGCTGGCAGGAAGGTGCCGCTGTCCGTCGATAATCAAATGACCACCTTCCAGCATTACGCTCAAATGCTCCGGAGCAACACCAGGTAGTGCGATCATGATTTTGAATTCATAACTGGTTTCGTAGACATCGACCGGTGGTTCCCACGTAGGTTGCCTGACGTTCATAACAGCCGGTTTAAAGAACTGCCGATGCAGCCGGTCAGCCCGATCCAACATTTCGCAAGCTTCCGCCCACATCCAGGTTTCAAGATCACGTAATGGCATACTGTTTATATTCCAGGTTGTCGATTTACAAGTAACTACGCTTAAGTTTACGGTTCTGATGATTTAATTTAATCTTTTTTTTCGAACAGTCAATGACTATCTTAGTAATGTCGAGGATTGATGAATACAAATGTTCTACAACTGACAAATATAAACTGTCAGCAGAAAAGAAGCGATCAAGTCTGTGAGGGAATCAAACAGGTCGGAATCAAAGCGATCTGACTCTGAGGTACTTCCGCGCAGGGCAAGCACATATTCAGCTCAACCGGAAGGCGGTTATAATGCAGTATTACTTTTTTCACTGGCTCCTGAATGCTGACAACTGCGACCGGCGGCCACCGGCCCAAAGCTGCCGTCCACCCAAGAAGACGAAGAAATTAAGAATGTCGGAAAAATTTTGGCCAAGTATTTACCCGTATTGATGCCTGTGCAGCGAATTTGAGTACCTTTATTTACCCATCGGTGAAAGCTTAATGCCCACCAACAGACTCACCGGAATTCGTCGACACTTTTCTGACTAATGGCATCAGCAAGAGTGCCAGGAAGAAAACCAGGCTTAGAGTATGAAACAAAGTGTTGAGAGTGAGCACTTCGGCTTCGCGCATCACAAGACTGTAAAGCTGCTTCAGTGCGGCAGACTCTGCACTCGGCAACCCCGCGCTCTCCATCCGTTCCTGAAAGCCTCCCAAAACAGCTTGTGTCTGCAATGAGCCGGGCGTCACATGCTCGCGCAATACCGCATAATGCTGTTTGTTGAGATGTGTCATCAAGGTGTTCGCCAAGGCCAGACCGATCGCACCGCCCAGGTTGCGCGTCAGGTTATAGAGCCCGCTGGCATTCTTCACTTCCTCCGGCGGCAAGGTGCCTAGCGCCAGTGAATTGATTGGCAGGAAACAATACATCAACGAAAAGCCTCGAATCGCCTGCGGCCAGAAGAATTCCCAGTAGCCAGACTCAATCGTGAGGTTGCCGTTCATCCAGCTACCTAGCGCAAAGCCGGATAATCCCAGCGCCAGCATCAGCCGAGAATCGATGCGTTTCGCCAGCGGTCCGGCGACGAACGCGGACAATAACTGAAACAGGCCGGTGACCATGATGTACTGGCCGATCTGCAAGCTGTTCAAACCCTTGACGCTGGCCAGATAGACCGGCATCAAAAACATCAGCGTGAACATACCGATGCCAAGTATGAAACTGAATGTGCAGCCGACCGCGAAATTACGATTGCGGAATGCCCACAGATCGACGATGGGATGCTCTATGGTCAGTTCGCGATGGAATAGCGCGACGCCTGATAGCGCCGCTACCAGACTGAAAAACACGATCTCCCGGCTCTCGAACCATTGTTCGCGCACCCCCTCTTCCAGCACGAATTGCATGCTGCCGAGAAAGACCACTATGTAAACGATGCCGAGAAAATCGATTTTTTGCAATAGTTCCCACTCCGGTTCATCGACCCGGACGAACCGCCAGGTAGCCAAACACACCAGCACGCCCGGCACGAGATTGATCAGAAACAGCGCCTTCCAGGACATGACTTCAGTCAGATAACCGCCCAGAACCGGCCCTGCGGTAGGTGCAATCATCACCACCATGCCGACCACGATCACCATCGCCGGTTGCAAACGGCGTGGGAACAAGGTGTAGATTACCGCAAACACAGTCGGTATCATCGCCCCGCCGAACAAACCCTGAAAGGCGCGGAACACCACCATGGACGGTAGATTCCAAGCGAACACGCAGCACAGGCTCATCAAGGTAAAGCCGCCGCAGGACAGCACGAACAAGATTCGCGTGGAAAAAGCCCGAGCCAGCCAGCCGGACAGCGGTATGATCACCACTTCCGCCACCAGGTAAGCCGTCTGCACCCAGGTGATTTCATCCGGGGTTGCCGAAAGTCCGGCCTGAATCTGTTCCAGCGAACTGGCGACGATCTGGATGTCCAGAATCGCCATGAAAATGCCGAACACCATCGCGAAAAAACCTATCCATTGCTCGGTACTGACCGATTGATGCTCCGGCGCGGCGTTATCATCTATGGCTGTTGACTCTGTCGTCGTTGTCATGTCAGCCTACAGCACCTTGACCTTGATCACCGTGGAAAGTCCCGGTCGCAACTGGCTCAGATCGGCGCCTGGCGGGAAAGTAATCTTCACCGGCACCCGACGCACAATCTTGGTGAAATTGCCGGTGGCGTTTTCCGGCGGCAACAGGCTGAATTCCGAGCCCGATGCCGGAGCGAAACTATCCATTACGCCTTCAAAAACCTGATCGGGGTAAGCATCGATTTTGATCTCCACTGGCTGCCCCGGCCGCATCCTGGCGATTTGATTTTCCTTGAAATTGGCTTCCACGAACAACCCTTTGGCCGGAATTAGATGGCCGAGCACATTACCCGGTTTGATCAGTTGCCCGACCTGCACGCTACGGTTACCGATAATGCCGGCCATGGGCGCCGTAATGCGGGTGTTCGCCAGATCGATACGAGCCAGTTCCAGATTGGCTTCGGCGGCTTTGATCCGGGCGCGTGTTTCATGGATCTGGGCATCCAAAGCCGCCAACTGGCTTTCCGCTTCCTGCCGCGCGGAACGAACTTTATCCCGCTGGGCATGTGCCTGTTTATGCGTGGATTCGGCAGTATCGCGGGTTTGCGTCGAAACCGCACCTTCCTCGGCCAGGTTGTCGAAACGCTTCAAATCCTTCGCGGCTCTTTCCAGATCGGCTTCGGAGGCGGCAATGTTGGCTGCTTCCTGACGAATTTTAGCGCCTTGCGTGAGCTTGCCGGTTTCCAAAGTCTGAATGTGCGCGGTCTCTGACAACAGTTGTGCCTCGGCTTGGGCCACCCTGGCCTGAAAATCGTGATCGTCGATGACGACCAGCAAATCGCCCGGCATTACCTTCTGGTTATCCTCGAACAACACTTCCTTGACATACCCGGTTTCCTTGGGACTGATCAAGCTGGTGTGCGCCTTTAGATAGGCGTTGTCGGTAGTTTCGAAAGGATGAATCGCCTTCAGCCAATAAAAGACGCCTGCCGCGATTGCGATCAGAAGAATCAGAATGGACCATACGGTTTTTTTAAATAAGGTAAGTGACATAAATTTTTGTTGCCTAACTAAACTGTGTAGTTTAGTATAATCACTAACCCCTTACCAATGCAATCAATTTATTCAACGATGCGATGAACAAACCTCACAATCCCAAACGACAAGCCATACTCGACGCGGCGACGCGCGCCTTCATTGCCCATGGTTACAACGGTACCAGCATGGAAGCCATCGCCGAGGCGGCGCCGGTTTCCAAACCTACGCTATACAATCATTTCAAAAGCAAACAGGATTTGTTCGCCGCTGTGATCGAGTGTCGATGTGAAGCCTTGCTGGGTACCCTTGCGAGTGTTCAAACCGAACTTAACGACCCGGTGGCTGGTTTACGCGCTATCGCCAGCGCGTTCATCGATCTGGCGCATGCCGACGAAGCCATACAGCTATATCGACTGATCATCGCCGAGCAGCAGCATTTTCCGGAGCTTGGAGAACTGATCTACCGTTCCGGACCCGAACCGGTGTTGCGGCAAATGAAGTCTTATCTGGCCGAACTGAATGCCCATGGCATTTTAAATATCACCGACTTGGAGATGTCGAGCCACCTATTCCT
>NQJI01000195.1 GCA_002256705.1 Methylococcaceae bacterium NSM2-1 | reverse complement strand
TAAAAGCGTGAGGTTTTTGTGCAAGCCTGAAAACCGTTGCCTATTTCCGCCGTATCGTTGCCGGTTAACGCGCGAATCAGAGAGGTTTTTCCCGACTGTGTTTTGCCTAGCAACCAGAAAACGGGTACAGGAAGGTGCGGTTTGACCTCATCGATTTTAGAATCCAGCCCTTCCGGTTTTGGACTGAACAGTGCTTTACCCAGTCGATTCCAGGTCCAGCTAACACGCCAGAAATCAGCAATCGCCATCATGGTTCCTTATGCTTTTGAGGGCATGGGTATCTCTATACAATGTTTTACTAAATAGTGCCTGGACGAAAAAACCAATTTTAAAAAAATCCGCATAAAAACACGTGATTTATTTTTTGAGTTTTTCGGCAGGGTAAAAAACGAGTTATTTCCTGAGTTGCCGCAGTTAATTAAAAATAATTCTTTATAACTTCAAATTTTAGATGCTCTTCACCTGAGCATAACTTTGCGGTTTTTCGAACACAGCGTCAGGCAGCTTATATTTGTTTTTCGTATAAAAGCCGCTGCCGCTCCATTTCGCGTTGTGTACGCCTCGGTTTTGAGTATTACACCATAATTCGATTAACGCAACTCATAACGTTCGAAGGCGTTAATACAGTGATCAGCACATTTCCATGTCATTCTACATGGAAAGTGTATGGAAATTGATAGGGAGGATTGGTGGATTTTCAACTACCTGGAGAAGACCCCCTCCACAAGAATGGCATCAATATTACAAGGTGGCTTTTAACAAAACGATCAAATAATGCTGATTTACCTCCATGAGCTTGAAAATTACCGCTATAAAAAGCCGTATGCCTCCTGCTTCAATTATCAGAGCAAAAGCATCATAAGCGGAATGATCAACCAAAAATTGTAGCCTAAATACCGGCAATCCCTACCGATATGACGATTTCTGCGAATAGCTAAAGTACTTGTTAATCAGATTTGTTTATGTGCCCTATATATTCAACCGAGAGGCGGTTGAGTTTAGCAATTCTTAAAATATTTCCTAAAATGCTTACAGGTTCACAAAAAAATGAACATCAAAAGCCATCATGCAAATTGATGCATTCTATCTTGAGCCTGATTTTGCAAGAACACCATGCCAATAGTAACAATGTAAGCGCCGAGTTGGAACAATAGTGAAAACCCGGTAATTTAAAGGGTTTCACGTTGCCAGACCCGGCTTACGCAGTATTTTATCTGCCATTAACAACAAACATATGACGCGGGTAGTGGCATAAGAAATTACGAAATAACGCTGCGTTGGATTGCCCCCCCTTGTCGGCGACCCAATACACATCCACATAACAGGTCTAGGTTGGCTATCCAACCCAACGCACCTGTTACATCAACCTCCGTTGCCGTAATCCGGGCACTTACGATTTATCCAATAACCGCCCGATACTACGAAAAACCTCAGCAAACATCTCTTTTGTCAGCCGTTTGGTTTGCACGTTATAACGACTGGTATGATAAGAATCAACCAGCGTGATTTCACCCGGTAATGGGTGTTGTGCATTATGAGCAAATACAGCGCTAATCAATTTCAGATCATAGGCTCTTAATACCGCCCGATGAGCAACAGTGCCCAGGGCTAATATCACTGCGTGTTCCGGCAGGGTTTTTAACTCGGCAGCCAAAAATTGATTGCACTGATTGATTTCAGTTCCCGTCGGCTTATTTTGCGGGGGCAGGCATTTAACCGCATTGGTGATACGACACATCTTGAGTTCCAAGCCATCCGCCAATGACTCAGACTTTATTTGATTACTGTAACCAAACTCATAAAGTGCCTCATAAAGCAGGAGCCCTGCATAATCTTTGGTAAACGGCCTTCCCGTTGCATTGGCCCCGTGCATACCGGGAGCCAAACCCACAATCAGTAATCTGGCATTGTTATCTCCAAAGGGAGCAACCGGCCGGGCATGGTAGTCGGGATGTTTTCGTTTAACTTCACACAAAAAATCATCCAGCCGTTTACACTGCCGGCAATCCTGATCGAATATTTCTTTTGAATACATGTTTTTAAGGTTCAAGGCGAAAGGTAGTTATCAAAAGGCTATGAGTATGTTGGTAACCAAAGTATTTTTAACAAAAAATTTATTTGTTTTCATTGATCACGAAGAAAAAATAAAACCTCGTGTTCTTAGTGATTAGAAAAAACGTCAAAAACAATTTTTATCTATTGCTTATTTGATCGCGACACGTCAAGTTACAATTAGGGTTGGCACCTCCATTATTGCATCAGCATGAAATAAGCAGCGTTTTATATACTCGATGCTTCTGTAATGAAAGATCTTGCTTTAGGTGTTGTCCACAGTCGCATAGGCTAACCCGAAATTTTGCTCAGGTCATTAAACTTATCCCACTTTCCGGTATAGCAATACCCTACAATACGACCGTAGAAACACTCAAATCAGATAGTTTTAATGCTAAGGAGATAACACACAGCATGAATTCAATTGAAATACAAATTGCAACATTGTCGGACTGGGTAGGGGGGAGAGGGCAATCGCTTTGCCAAGAACAATCAGGTAACCAGTCATGAAAAAATTAGTCATTTATAATCACGGCAAAGATAGCAGTCCCTGGGGTGACAAGACGCTTGTTTTCGCTGAGATTGCAAAACGACATGGCTATACTGTTGAAAGCCCGGATTACAGGCACCAACCTAATCCTGATGAACGCGTCAAGCAACTGTTGGCTATGAACTTATCGGATTATGATGAAATCGTATTAATGGGTTCCAGCATGGGTGCTTATGTTGCAACGGTTGCAGCTGAAATAATTAAACCCAGCGGCCTTTTTCTGCTGGCTCCCGCCTTTTATTTGCCCGGTTATTTGCGAACTGAATTCAATCCGCCGGCTGATCATACCCTGGTGATTCATGGTTGGCAGGATATAATTGTACCTCCCGAACATTCATGGAGGTTTTGTCAAAAACATCATATCTGCCTGAAAATGCTGAATTCAGACCATCGTTTGATCAGCGAATTACCCGTATTGGCTGAAGAGTTTGATCGTTTTTTGGCGGGTTTAATACCAGGATAAAACCACCGCCTGAATGGCGCAATAAAAATCAGGGGCTTAACGTGTCCCCCTATTTATTGACCTATTCTCTCACCGGCTTCTTATCCAGTTTTCTTTGCAACGTGCGCCTGTGCATGTTCAATGCTCTGGCGGCGGCTGAAATATTACCATCATGGTGCATGAGTACTTTCTGCAGATGTTCCCATTCCAGCCGCTTTACTGATAACGGATTCTCACTAATCGAGACGGATGAGTCGCCTTCATTTTTATTGAGGGCACTCACAATTTCATCCGCATTGGCCGGCTTGGTTAAATAATGTATGGCTCCGAGCTTTATAGCCTCAACCGCTGTGGCAATACTGGCAAAGCCGGTCAGCATAACGATTTGAGTATTGTCGTCTAAAGAAATCAGTTTTTTTACCAGCTCCA
>NQJI01000194.1 GCA_002256705.1 Methylococcaceae bacterium NSM2-1 | reverse complement strand
CGGTTCCTGTTGCGATAGAAATTCCAGAAACAGAGGAATATAATCGGGCAATTCATGCGTCGACATTTCAAAGCCGTGGGCTTCATACATTTGCAACAGATTGACCATGGCTTGACCCCGGTCGCGTGATTCACCGTGGACATGCTCGAAAATATGCAGCGATAAATACCGTCCCCGGTCGAATAACGCCACATAACGCTCTTGTAAATCCAGCAAATCTGCACCTCGATAAGAATTTATAATCGCCAGTACGGGTTTTATATGAGCTTCCGGAAGCAGCTTTTCCTGTTCGATAACTGCAGTCATTTCGTCAAGTGCAGCGAGCGTTTCGGCTTCCGGATAGCTTAATAGGTGTGATAGTACTTTCAGTGTCAGCATAGTCTTTTCTCTTTATCGTTCATTTCCCAAGGTGCGCACCGCGCACCCTACAAGGCTACCCTTTATTTTAAAGGCTCGACTTTAATGGGAATCTTGATCGGGGTACCACCGCTGCTACGCTGAGGCTTCTTGTTTCCACCGAACAAATTGGTCTCACTGCTGCCTGCTGAACAACCACTGCCAAAACTGAAACCGCAACCGCCCTGTTCACCGTAGGCATCGAACGTAGAACTGGCATATTCACGGTGACTGGTCGGGATGACAAAACGATCTTCATAATTGGCAATCGCCATATAGCGATACATTTCTTCAACCTGCAACTGAGTCAGATCAACGCGATCCAATACAGCAGTATTCACCTCATTATCAACCGTTTTGCTACGCATGTAGGACCGCATCGCCAGCATCCGCTCCAAAGCCAGCACTATCGGCTCTTCTTTACCTGCGGTCAGTAGATTGGCCAGATACTGCACCGGAATACGCAAGGAACGCACATTGGGAATGTCGCCGTCCATACCGATTTGATCATTTTCAGCAGCCGCTTGAATAGGCGACAATGGCGGCACATACCACACCATCGGCAGTGTGCGAAATTCAGGATGCAACGGAAAAGCAACTTTCCAATCTATCGCCATCTTGTAAACCGGCGATTCCTGCGCCACCGTCAACCATGACTCAGGAATTCCCGCTGCTCGTGCTTCCGCCTTTACCTTTTCATCATTTGGATCGAGAAAAATATCCAGTTGTTGCTGGTATAAATCCTGTTCGTTCTCACAGCTGGCCGCCTCTTCGATGCGATCAGCGTCATACAGAAGCACGCCCAGATAACGAATGCGCCCCACACAGGTTTCCGAACAGACTGTCGGTTCACCCGCTTCGATACGCGGATAACAGAACGTGCATTTTTCCGATTTTCCGGTTTCCCAGTTATAGTAGATTTTCTTATACGGACAGGCTGAAACGCACATGCGCCAGCCCCTGCATTTGTCCTGATCGATCAGCACTATGCCGTCTTCCTCGCGTTTGTAAATAGAGCCACTGGGACAGGCGGCAACGCAAGTGGGATTTAAGCAATGCTCGCACAAACGCGGCAAATACATCATGAAGGTGTTTTCAAATTCACCGTACATGTCTTTCTGGATCTGGTCAAAGTTGACATCCCGCGAACGGGACTTGAATTCCGTACCGAGAATTTCTTCCCAATTAGGCCCGCTTTCAATTTTTTCCATGCGTTCACCCGTTATCAGTGAGCGCGGTCTTGCTGTAGGCGGCGCTTTCGATTCAGATGCATTTTGTAAATGGCCGTAATCAAAATCGAAAGGTTCGTAATAATCGTCGATTTCGGGTAAATCGGGGTTGGCGAAAATATTACGCAGGATTTTTCGTTTACTGCCTTGACGGGGTTCTATTTTGCCGTTGATTTTTCGTACCCAGCCGCCGTTCCATTTATCCTGATTTTCCCACTGATTGGGAAAACCAATGCCGGGCTTGGTTTCGACATTGTTAAACCAGGCGTATTCGACGCCTTCTCGGGAGGTCCAAACGTTTTTACAAGTGATTGAACAGGTGTGACAGCCGATACACTTGTCCAGATTCAAAACCATGCCAATCTGTGCGCGAATATTGCGCGATCCTTTCCTGGATCGCGTTCCTTCGGAACCCGCTTCGCGGTCCAAACTTGTTCCAGACAAATTAGTCATTATACTTTCTCCTGCTGGTTGGCATGCGGGCTGGACTCATCGAGCCAATCGACCTTGTCCATCTTGCGAATAATGATAAATTCGTCGCGATTGGAACCGACCGTGCCGTAATAGTTAAAACCATAACTTTGTTGAGCGTAACCGCCGATCATGTGCGTGGGTTTAAGCGTTATGCGTGTGACCGAATTATGGATGCCGCCACGGCCTCCGGTTGTTTCAGCGCCCGGCATGTTGACTGTCTTTTCCTGAGCGTGATACATCATGCACATCCCTTCCGGTACCCGCTGGCTGACCACGGCACGCGCCACCAAAGCGCCGTTGACATTGAAGGATTCTATCCAGTCATTGTCTTTAATGCCGACTTTCGCCGCATCGATTTCACTCATCCACACTATCGGCCCGCCGCGCGACAAAGTCAGCATCAACAGGTTGTCGGTGTAGGTGCTGTGTATGCCCCATTTCTGGTGCGGGGTAATGAAATTCAAGACCAGTTCGTCGTTGCCGTTGGGTTTTTGACCTAAAATCGGTGTGATGGAACGGGTATCAACAGGCGGTTTATAAACGCAATGCGCTCGTGGACATTGGTATAACAGGCGTTGTAGCAGACATGTTCGGATTCAAGACCGCTCCATGTCGGCGAGGAAATAATCTTGCGCGGTTGCGCCTGGATATCATGAAAGCGGATTTTGTCATCTTCGCGAGGCAATGCCAGATGCGTATGATCCCGCCCGGTGATTTTACTTAAGGCACCCCAGGCTTTGACGGCAACATGACCATTAGTTTCAGGGGCCAGCATCAGAATAATTTCGGTTGCATCAATATCCGACTCGATGCGCGGCAAGCCTTTACTGATACCTTCGGCAGTGACCAGCCGGTTCAATTCTCCCAGTTGCTTGACTTCGGTTTCTGTGTTCCAGGCAATACCCTTGCCGCCGTTACCGATTTTGGTCATCAACGGCCCCAGCGCGGTAAACATTTTATAAGTGTTGGGATAATCGCGCTCAACCACCATCATATTTGGCATGGTTTTACCTGGAACCGGCTCACACTGGCCTTTTTTCCAATCCCTCACGTCCAGTGCCTGCGCCAATTCTCCTGGCGTATCATGCAGTGTCGGTATGGCAACAATATCTTTTTCCAGGCCTAAATGCCCAACCGTCAGCTCCGAGAATTTACGTGCAATGCCTTTATAAATATCCCAATCGGAACGGGACTCCCAGGCCGGATCAACGGCTTTGGATAATGGGTGTATGAAAGGGTGCATATCCGAGGTATTGAGATCGTTTTTCTCATACCAGGTCGCTGTTGGCAACACGATGTCGGAATACAAACAAGTTGTGGACATGCGAAAATCCAGCGTCACCAGCAAATCGAGCTTGCCTTCCGCCGCAGTTTCATGCCAAACCACCTCGGACGGTTTATCGCCCTCATCACCCAAATCTTTGCCTTGAACGCCATGCTGTGCGCCAAGCAAATACTTGAGAAAATATTCATGACCCTTGCCGGATGAACCCAGTAAATTAGAACGCCAGACAAACAGGTTTCGTGGAAAATTTTGCGGATTATCCGGATCTTCACAGGACATAAGCAAGCTGCCGCTTTTTAGCCCTTCAACCACATAATCAACCGGATTTTTTCCGGCTTTTTCTGCATCTTTAACCACTTGCAAGGGATTGGTTTGCAACTGCGGTGCAGAAGGCAGCCAGCCCATACGCTCGGCACGGACGTTATAATCAATCAGACTACCCTGCCAATCAGCGGGGTCGGCAAGTGGTGAAAGAATCTCGTTGACCTTGAGTTTCTCGTAACGCCATTGGCTGGTATGGTTGTAAAAAAATGACGTACTGTTCATTTGCCGTGGCGGACGCTTCCAATCCAGGGCAAATGCCAGCGGCAACCAGCCCGTTTGCGGGCGCAGTTTTTCCTGTCCGACATAATGTGCCCAACCGCCGCCTGACTGGCCAATGCAACCGCATAGCATCAGCATATTAATGATGCCGCGGTAATTCATGTCCATGTGATACCAGTGATTAATGCCCGCCCCCAAAATTACCATGGATCGGCCCCGGGTTTTCTCGGCATTAATCGCAAATTCCCGCGCTACGGCGATAACATTCTTCCGCGTAACGCCGGTGATTTTTTCTTGCCATGCCGGTGTGTACGGAACATCCTCATCATAAGAACTAGCTACGTTAGCGCCGCCCAAGCCACGGTCTATACCATAGTTGGCAACCAGCAAATCAAATACCGTGGTGGCTAATACTTCCGACCCATCCGCCAGGGTGATCTTTTTAACGGGGACATTGCGCCGTTGAATCACATCATGGGTGGAATGCGTGAAATGAGGATGTTTAGAGCCGCCAAAATAAGGAAAGCCCACGCTGGCAACCCCATCTTTGGTATCTATTAAACTTAAACGCAACTGTACTTGCTGCCCGTCTGCGGTTTTTTGTTCGATATTCCAGTGACCGCTCTCGCCCCAGCGAAATCCGACAGAGCCGCAAGGCGGCACAATGTGACCATTAAGTTCGTCATAAGCGACCGTTTTCCAGTCCGGATTATTGTCCTGACCCAGCTGCCCCATAAAATCCGATGCTCTGAGGAAACGGTCTTGCACATAACAATCGCCCTGTTTTTTCAGCATAACCAAAAAAGGTAAATCGGTATTTTCACGCACATACTGATTAAAATAAGGGCTTTGCCGTTCGACATGAAATTCCTTGAGGATGACGTGTCCTATTGCCATCGACAGCGCGGCATCAGTGCCTTGTTTGGGATGCAGCCACAAGTCGGCGAATTTGCTCGCCTCTGAATAATCGGGACTGACCACGACAACCTTGGCGCCCTTGTAACGCGCTTCTGTCATGAAATGCGCATCCGGTGTTCGGGTTTGCGGTACGTTTGATCCCCACATCATGATAAATCCGGCGTTATACCAGTCTGCCGATTCGGGTACGTCGGTTTGCTCGCCCCAGGTTTGCGGCGAGGCGGGCGGCAAATCACAATACCAGTCATAAAAACTCATGCTGACGCCACCTATCAATGACAGGTAACGGCTGCCGGCGGCATAAGAAACCATGGACATCGCAGGAATAGGCGAAAAACCGATAATCCTGTCGGGGCCGAAGGTTTTTGCCGTATAGATATTGGCGGCGGCAATAATTTCGTTCACTTCTTCCCAGTTGGCGCGAACCATGCCGCCCAAACCGCGTCTGGATTTGTATTCAATGCTTTTAATCGGGTCTTCAACTATCGATGCCCAAGCCTCAACGGGAGACAAGGTTTGCCGCGCCTCACGCCATAATCTGACCAGGCGTCCGCGTATCAACGGATATTTGAGTCGATTCGCACTATACAAATACCAGGAATAACTCGCACCGCGTGGACAGCCGCGCGGTTCGTGATTTGGCAAATCAGGGCGGGTGCGCGGGTAGTCAGTTTGCTGGGTTTCCCACGTCACCAAACCATTTTTAACATATATTTTCCAGCTACATGATCCCGTACAATTCACGCCGTGCGTGGAACGCACAATTTTGTCGTGCTGCCAGCGCGATCGATAACTGTTCTCCCAGCTTCGATCTTCATTGGTCACCACCCCGTGATTACCGGAGAAAGTGTCTACTTTTTTCTTGAAAAACAGCAAGCGATCCAGGAAATGGCTCATTATGATTTACCTATATTTGTAGGGGCAATCCCTTGTGGTTGCCCTTGGTGTTTTTATCATTCCGAAGCTCTCCTGCTTGGGAATGATGCGTAAATTGTTCTCTGCGCCTTATGGCGTTGTGCGGATTTGATAAGTGGCATGGCAAGCAACACATTTACCCATTGCGCCGCTCATTTGACGTAGGGTGTGTTTCGGGTCCTTAGCAGACTCTGCATCTGCTGCAATTTGGTCAAAGTCCTGATGCACAGCCATCCCAAGCTGCATGAACTCTTTTGGCAATGCGCCCTTGAGGTGATCTTCTGCTTTCTGTGCCATACCCATTCCAAGAAGACGTGCATGTTGGGCGACTGCCGCCATATCGTCCTTGGAAAGTGCCTCAAGG
>NQJI01000193.1 GCA_002256705.1 Methylococcaceae bacterium NSM2-1 | reverse complement strand
GTCAGACGACTTTCAATTTACTGTGAAAGTACATCTTTCATACAAAGAGATAAAAACCAGTTTTCATGATCTTTAAAATAAAAACTTAAAGTCCCAGAAAGTTAAGTGCGTTGTATGAATCAGCGATAATAATATCAAGATTAAACTTATCAACGCACTTAACCCATTACAATTACATCAGGCGACCCAAGCCGAATATTATTTTGTGTTTGAGGACACCTTGCGATGCAGTCTATTACCAGACCCTCTTTTAGATTACCTAATCTTTCCCGTAGACGGTTCATTCAGGGATTGGCCGTTTTAGGCCTCTCACCATGGTTTAAAACAGCCCAGGCACGGTTAACAACGCAAGCAGAAGTCCTTGCCGGTACTGAATTTAATCTCACCATAGCGGAAACGCCTGTTAACTTTACCGGTGCGCCACGTATGGCAACCACTGTTAATGGTTCGATTCCTGCACCTACACTGCGCTGGCGAGAGGGGGATACGGTGACGCTGCATGTTACCAATCATCTTGCCGAGGAAACCTCGATTCATTGGCACGGTATCCTCCTGCCTTATCAAATGGATGGGGTGCCGGGCATCAGTTTTAAAGGCATCGGGCCGGGGGAAACCTTTACATATCACTTTAAAGTCAGGCAATCAGGCACTTACTGGTATCACTCCCATTCCGGCATGCAGGAACAGACCGGGCTGTATGGCTCGATTATTATCGATCCGGCCGGTACCGAATCCATTCAGGCTGAGCGTGACTATGTAGTGCAGCTGTCCGACTGGACCGACGAAGATCCGATGACGGTCTTAGCCAAGCTCAAGAAGCAAAGCGACTATTACAATTTCAACCAGCACACAGCGGTCGACTTTTTTCGTGATGCTGCCGGTGAGGGGCTGGTATCGGCTATCCAGAGGCGACACATGTGGAACATGATGCGCATGAATATGACCGACCTGTCGGACATTTCTGCCTATACCTACACTTACCTCATGAATGGCAATGCTCCGGGCGGCAACTGGACGGGGCTGTTTCGTCCGGGCGAGAGGGTGCGACTGCGTTTTATCAACGCAGCTTCACAGACCTTTTTCGACATTCGTATCCCTGGGCTCAAGATGCTGGTAGTTCAGGCTGATGGGCAGAACGTTGAGCCGGTTTCAGTGGATGAATTTCGTATTGGTAATGCCGAAACCTACGATGTTATTGTTACTCCCGAAGAGGAGGCTTATACCATCTTTGCCCAGAGTATGGATCGCACAGGCTATGCTCGTGGTACTTTGGCGACGCACGCCGGCATGACGGCGGCGGTGCCTGCGCTGGACAAGCCGGTTCCTCTTTCAATGATGGACATGATGGGTAACATGGGCGGCGGCAGCGCGATGGATCATAGTGCTCATGGCGGTATGAGCGGTGGGCACGTGAATGTCCGTGTACGCCACGCCAGCACCGAATATGGCCCCAGTGTAGATATGCGTGTGGATACGCCGCGCACCAATCTGGATGATCCCGGCATTGGCCTTAGAAACAATGGCCGCCGGGTGCTTAGCTATGCGGATTTGCACAGCATAGGAGAGTCGCAAGACTCTAGAGAACCGGGCCGGGAAATAGAGCTCCACCTCACCGGTAACATGGAGCGTTATTCTTGGTCATTTGATGGCCTTGAGTTCGGCAAATCCACGCCGATTCATTTTCGCTATGGCGAACGGCTGCGAGTGATCTTCGTCAATGACACGATGATGACTCATCCCCTGCATTTACACGGCATGTGGAGCGATCTGGAAAGCCCGGATGGCGGTTTTCAGGTGCGCAAGCACACGATCATTGTGCAGCCCGCGCAGCGGGTGACTTTTCGTGTTACTGCGGATGCTCTGGGGCGCTGGGCAATGCACTGCCACCTGTTTTATCACATGCATGCGGGTATGATGCGTGAAGTGGTCGTGGCCTGAATATGGTGCAATCAAACAGGAGAAACCGAATAGTGGAGCAGTGGATGATGAGGAATCTTCGAGTAAATTTAATTGCCGCCTTGATGGTTCTTAATACTTCTCCCTCCTGGGCTCAAGAAGACAAGGTCCCCGTCGATCACAGCCACCATAATGTATCGAGCGAGCGCATACTGAATGATGTAAAGTCCGGGAAAAAATCAGTGACAGCGCCGGCAGAAACAGCCGTGGATATGGAAGCTACGCCGGGTATGGATCATAGCAGTATGGATCACAGTGGTATGAATCACAGTATCATGCCTGGCATGAATGCAGGTGATAAGAGCGATGCTGCTCAAAATTCCGGGCATGATATGAATCACGGCGGTACCGCTTCCGGGAAAACCGGTGGCATGAGCAGCATGAATCATGGCGGCGGTGAATCCATGTCCATGCAGGGAGGTTCGGTTCCGCCAGACGCCCGCGATCCGCATGCGTATTCAGATGGCTATGATTTCGGTCCGATTCCACGTCCCCAGATGGGCGACGAAGAACTACTTGGCTCGCTTCTGGTCGATCGCCTTGAAAGTGCAACTGCTCGCGGTAGCACCGCTATGACCTATGATTGGCAGGCCTGGTTCGGTAATACTTATGATCGCGCACTCATCAGAGCAGAAGGCGACATTGAAGGCGGCACATTTAAAGACGCGCGCAACGAGCTACTCTGGGCTCATGCGATTACTGCTTATTGGGACACGCAACTGGGCGTGCGTTATGACAGTGGTCAGGGAATTGATCGTGGCTGGCTCGCATTCGGGGTTCAGGGCTTGGCGCCCTATTGGATATATGTGGAAGCGACAGCTTACGTTAATGAGCAGGGTAGAACAGCTTTCCGGCTCGAAACTGAATACGATATATTGCTAACTCAAAAACTCATCTTGCAGCCGCGTATTGAGATGAATGTATATAGCCAAAGAGACGATACGCGATCTGTGAGTAGTGGTTTGTCCGATTTTGCCGGGGGTGTGCGTCTTCGTTACGAGATTCGGCGCGAGTTTGCTCCCTACGTGGGTGTTGAATGGGCTGGCAAGTTCGGATCAGCGGCAGATTATATACGGACAACCGGACAAGACTCTGAAAAAACACGGTTTGTCGCCGGAGTACGTTTTTGGTTCTGAGCGGCAAGGGTCTGAAACTGTATCCTTCTGTGCCCGCAATTATCGCTCTGGTATCGGAAAAGTATTATGGCTGCAAAACTGGCTTGATCCTGTTATGGGTATTGCTGGAGGACTGGTTATCACACGATGATTTTATGCACTGATGAAAGAAACCAATCCTGTGTTACCGGATGAACGTTTAGATTTGAAATACAAAGTGGCGATAAAAGAAAAAATAGAAAGTGGTGCTGATAACCGTATTTCGGATTTGCACATCAAGTAGGCCCCAACCACTTTGCCAGCATAATATCTCTAGTGTCGTATACACCGAAAATACCGGATTATTACAAAGGCCTTTTTAAAATTTCCATAAACTCTCGCAGATTACCGTTGAGGTTAGTCAATATCCGGCAGCCGGCTGTTCAAGCCATCAGGGCGTGGATATTCA
>NQJI01000192.1 GCA_002256705.1 Methylococcaceae bacterium NSM2-1 | reverse complement strand
AATACCGCCAAAAGTATGCACAGCATGGCGTTACGCCAGTTTTTTTTTCGAGCAGTCTCTCCCTGCCACCTTCAAACAGCACATTATCTGGTACTCTTACAACCGCTTTGCCTCCAACCTTGAACATATTGGCGATATGCTAAAAGAGTACGCTAATCGTTGAGAATCGTTACCCACAATTCGGAGTATTCGTATGTCAGTTTTTTGAAGCCTGATTAGCCGCGTTAGCCTGTCCGGTAACCGTAAGGTGTCAGGCTATGCTAACCGGGACTGCAAATTGCACGACAATTTTTTAACAGCGCCGGATTCCAATGCTCAATCGCCCAACTAAGCAACTCAGTTGACGGTGCGTGTTGAAGTTCGCCCGGCGGGTTTTGCTTTAATAAGGTCAGCAATTCAAAAATGACCTCATGAGGATTCTTTATATCGACTGCTGTTGCGCGGGTTTGTTTGCTGAGCTTATAGCCTTGCTCATCAATAATAACCGGTACATGCATATAGTCAGGCGTAACCAGTCCCAGTATTTGCTGCAGATAGATTTGTCGGGGTGTTAAATCCAGTAAATCGTAGCCACGCACAACATGATTTATGTTTTGCCTGTCATCATCAATCACAACTGCAAACTGATAAGCGATAATCTGGTCTTTTCTTTTTAAAATAAAGTCGCCATGCTGCTCAGCCAGATTATGAGAAATTAAACCCTGCAACTCATCTTTAAAGGAAATGATACCGTTATCGGTTTTAATGCGCAATGAATATGGATTTTTGGGTAGCGTCCGTTTATCCCGGCACACACCGGAATAAACAGCCGTCAATGCTTTTCGACTGCATGTACAGGGATAAATCAGCTTTTCTTTTATTAATTTATCAAGAATTTCATGATAAACGTCGAGATATTGACTTTGATAGACAACACTGTCATCCCAATGCAGGCCAAACACTTCCAGCGTTTTTAAAATGCTGTCAGCAGAACCTTTTCTATTGCGGGGGGTATCAAGGTCATCAATACGCAGCAGCCACAAACCTAGCTGTGAACGGGCTTGTAGAAAACTGGCTAATGCTGTGTAGAGTGAACCAAAATGTAAAGGGCCGGTAGGAGAAGGCGCAAACCGGCCGATATAAGGTTGTTTGTCCAGCACGACAAGATTATTTAGCCCATTTGTTTTTCCCGAATTTCATCAAGCGTTTTACAGTCGATGCACAAAGTAGCAGTGGGCCTGGCTTCCAGTCGACGTATGCCTATTTCTATGCCACATGACTCACAAAAACCATAATCCCCGGATTCAATTTCTTTAAGTGACTCATCAATTTTCTTGATTAGCCTGCGTTCACGGTCACGCGTTCTTAATTCCAGACTGAATTCTGATTCCTGAGTCGCCCGGTCATTAGGATCAGGAAAATTAGCGGCATCATCCTGCATGTGGTGCACGGTACGGTCTACTTCGTGCATTAATTCGGCTTTCCAATTATTCAGAATGGTCTCAAAATGTTTCAGTTGAGCTTCATTCATATATTCTTCGCCTTCTTTTTCTTTATAAGGCGTGAAACTGAAAGGTGATGCAATCGGTTTAGCACTATCGGTCATCCATTAACTCCTAAAGACAGGATAAATAAAAACTGCGCATTTTTAGCAGAATAGTCACCAGTTAGCAAGGATTATTGGTATCATTCATGTTTTTTTAATGAGCACCACAATTATGCGCGGACGACTGGCAGAGCGAATTTCGGAAATTTCTTCGTTTTATGTCATGGAATTACTGCGTCGCGCCAAACAATTGGAGGCGCAAGGCAGAGATGTTATTCACATGGAAATCGGTGAACCTGACTTTCCGACACCGCGAACCATCGTTGATGCAGGTATTAAGCATCTTCTGACAGGTGAGGTTAAATACACTCCTGCAGCCGGATTACCTGAACTGCGTAAAAAAATAGCGGCATTTTATCAGCAGCGTTATGGTGTTACCGTAGACGAACATCGTGTTTTTGTAACACCCGGGGCTTCTGGTGCGTTTTTATTGGCTCTTGGAGTCAGTCTAAACCCGAAAGAAGAACTATTAATGGCTGACCCTTGTTATCCGTGTAACAGCAACTTTGCTACATTGTTTGGCGGTAAATCCACAACCATAGCCGTTGATGCGGCCAGCCGTTACCAATTAACCGCAAGACACATCAAAGAGCATTGGACTCCAGCCACTAAAGGCGCCTTGATTGCCTCTCCGTCCAATCCTACAGGAACGCTTATCAGTCCTGAAGAATTAAAACAATCCATACACACAGTTAATACCCTGGGCGGCTGCTTTTATTCAGACGAGATTTATCATGGACTGGTTTACGGTACGAATGCTACAACGGCACTCACGTTTAGTGACGACGTATTTGTTGTTAACAGTTTTTCCAAATATTTTGGCATGACCGGCTGGCGCATTGGTTGGCTGTGTGTACCTGATGAGTTTATTGAAGCCACTGAGAAATTAGCCCAAAATATTTATATTGCCACTTCCACGCAATCGCAATACGCCGCATTAGCGGCTTTTGATGAAAATACACTAGCAGTGCTTGAAAACAGACGCGCAGAATTTGCCGACAGGCGGGATTTTCTTTATGACAATTTGTTACGCCTGGGCTTTGAAATCCCCATTAAACCGGAAGGTGCTTTTTATATTTATGCCAATTGCAAAAAATTTAGCAATGACAGCTATCAATTCGCAATGGATTTTTTGGAAGCTGAAGCCGTTGCCATAACGCCGGGAATAGATTTTGGCAGCCATGAAGCGCATCATATGATTCGTTTTGCTTATACGACTTCTATAGCTAAAATGGCTATTGCCATGCAGCGCCTGGATCGATTTATTAATAAACTTCGAAAAATCAATTGACCCACGAAAAACACAAAACCTGTCCTGAGCATAGCCGAAGGGAGCACGAAAATATTCAATGAGATACCAAGTTTTTGATCGTTACTCATAGGGTGAATGGCTGTACAATACATCATACTGATTTATTTTGTGTCTTTCGTGGACTAATCACCTTTTTTAGAATAAAAGATATCTATGACTGTAAAACAACTATCAGCAACAGAATTAAAGAACAAAATTCAACAGGAAGAAACACTATTTTTGCTGGACGTAAGAGAACCCCATGAATTTCAATACGCCCATATCGCTAACAGCGTATTGATTCCGCTTAATCAAATTCCGAACAGACTGGGGGAACTGGATCCACAACAGGAGATTGTGGTGATTTGTCATCATGGCATGCGTAGCCAACAAGCCGCCAACTATCTTGTGCAATCAGGCTATAAAAAAATTGCCAATTTAACAGGCGGGATTGATGCTTGGTCTTGTACCTGTGATATTTCAATTCCTCGTTATTAGCGGTGGCAAGCAAATACTCCTTGGTGTCACTCACTGGCTTGTATGCCTTCTACCACAGTAAGTAAGACAATAATCTGGGATTAGTGTTAACATAATCCCAGATTCCGCAGTAGAAGCAATTCGCAGCTATTCGTCCTGATGAATAA
>NQJI01000191.1 GCA_002256705.1 Methylococcaceae bacterium NSM2-1 | reverse complement strand
TGATGCTGCATCATTTTATCTAATGGTAAATAAAGCAAATTATTCCCGCCTTTAACATCAACCATCACCGTATTGGTTTCAGCCAATACGGCTTCCATAGCTTCGATATAAAGACGTTTGCGGGTCACATCGGGGGCTTTAATGTATTCAGCAAGTAATTTGGAAAAACGGTTGGTTTCACCTTGTGCCTGAGCAATCACTTGCTCTTTATAGCCTTCGGCTTCCTGTATCTTTCTGGCGGCAGCACCGCGAGCTTTCGGCACAACGTCATTGGAATAGGCTTCTGCCTCATTAATCAAACGTTGCTCATCTTCTCTCGCTTTAATGGCATCTTCAAATGAGTTTTGCACCTGTTCCGGCGGTTGAGCATCCTGCAAGTTGACGCTGGTAATTTGAATGCCTGATTTATAGCTATCCATGACATCCTGAAGTTCTTTTTTAATCAGTGTGACAATTTCACTACGGCCCTGGGTCAATACAAAGTCCATAGTGCTGCTGCCAACCACACCACGAAGCGCGCTTTCAGTAACCTGCTTTAAAGTGGCCGCAGGATTAACAACATTAAAGATAAATTGCTTGGCATCTTTAACCTGGTATTGAACAGCCAGACGAACATCCACATAATTTTCATCCTTGGTCAACATCAAAGCTTCTTTCGGCACTGAACCGGAGACTTGCTCACTGGCGCCGCTGCGATAACCTACTTCGATAAAACGTTGCTGTTTTACATTGACAATATCAACCCGTTCGATAGGTGCGGGTAAGTGCCAATTTAAACCAGACTGTGTGGTGCCAATATATTTACCAAACCGCGTTTCTACACCGTGATTACCTTCATCAACGATATAAAAACCGCTTAATCCCCACAAAAGGATCACACCGCCTGCAAGAAAGCCAAGGCTTTTCATTGAATTGCCAGAAAAATAATTTCTGGGCGAGCCTTCGTTATCCCCGTTACCGCCGCCAAAAAATTTGCCTAATTTTTCTTGCAATGAACGTATTGCTTCATCTAAATCAGGAGGCCCTTTCTGGTCACCCCGACCACTCCAGGGGTCTTTCTTATCGCCGCCAGGCTCATTCCACGACATACTTATGCTCCATATTGGATTACTTGATTAATTTATCCCGCAGGATGTTTGTGAGTATTCTATCGTAAATCTCTAAAAAGGCGAAAAAGCACAAGCCGCAAGGCAAAAAACTGACTGCTTTAGCCTTGTGCCTTTCACCTAATTAATTTCTTCTGTTTTCACTTCTTTTAACAAACCCAAATGTCTTACATCAATTTCAATGACTAATTCACTCGCGCCGGAGTCATCAATATGCTCGTCAATTATTTTTGCGCAAGTAAATAATTTTGCCCTGATATTGCCTTGATCGGGTTGTAAATAACAGCGTCTTTTAACTTTAGCAATCGAAAACAGTTCCGCCAGCACTTGATAAAGCAGATCGACACCGTCTCCAGTTTCAGCGGATAACCAGACCCGAACCGGATTTCCAGAATCATCCCGATCAATGTGCGGCTGAATGTTATCCAGTAAATCAATTTTATTGAAAACTTCAAGTTGCCTGATTTTATCAGCTTCTATATCTTCCAGAACCTGATTGACTTGAACAATAATCTCATCCCTGTCATCGCTATGAGCATCAATAACGTGCAGAAGCAAATCGGCTTCACTGGCTTCCTGTAATGTCGATTTGAAAGCCGCTACCAATTCATGTGGTAAATGACGGATAAAGCCCACCGTATCGGCCAGAACAATCTCGTTGCTATTAGGCAACTGACAGCTACGTAATGTAGGGTCTAAGGTAGCAAACAGCTGATCTGCCGTGTAAATATCTGCACCTGTAAGCGTGTTAAATAAGGTAGATTTACCTGCATTGGTGTAACCTACTAAAGAAACAGATGGAACTTCGGCTTTCTTTCTTTTACTACGGCCTTGATGCCGTTGCTTATCCACCTTGTCCAAACGCTGCTGAATCTGCTTAATACGCAATCCCAATAGCCGCCTATCGGTTTCCAACTGGGTTTCACCTGGACCGCGCAGACCAATGCCGCCTTTTTGGCGCTCCAAATGCGTCCAGCCTCTTACTAGCCGGGTTGACAAATGTTTTAGTTGCGCTAATTCAACCTGTAGCTTGCCTTCGAAGGATTGCGCGCGTTGGGCAAATATATCAAGAATCAGGCCATTTCTATCAACTACCCGAACGCCCAAAGCCCCTTCGAGGTTTCTTTCCTGACTGGGCGCAAGGGGGTGATTGAATAAAACAACGTCAGCAGCATAGGTTTCTACCGCAGTTTTAAGCTCATCAAGCTTACCTTTGCCGACAAAATATTTGGGATCGGGACGTTTGCGACTGCCAGTGACGACATAAACAGGATCGGTTCCGGCTGATTTAGCCAATTCTTTTAATTCTAAAAGATCTTCCTGACCGGAATGGAAAGTTAGATGAACAAGTACAGCGCGTTCACCTGATTCGGGACGATCAAACAATAAAATACTCCATGAATGTGTCTATAAAAATATTATTCAGAAACCAGAAAACACTCAGTCTTCGCTGGCTTCATCTTCACGCATCATTTTTACGGCTTTACTTGGCACTATAGTGGATATAGCATGTTTATAGACCATTTGACTGATGGTATTTTTCAACATAATCACATACTGATCAAATGAGTCGACTTTTCCTTGTAACTTTATACCATTAACAAGAAAAATTGATACAGGCGTATGTTCCTTTCTAAGTGTATTTAGAAAATTATCCTGCAAATTTTGACCTTTTGACATCCGATTTCTCCTTATTATTTTATTTAAATGCTGCTTAAGATAACTGCAATTACAAGTCGATACAAATCATTATCTATCAAACCGAGGTTGCCCTGCTTTAAAACTTATATTTTATCAGTAGACGCCTTGAGTTGCGCCTATTTTATTGCTGCCGTTTTCAATTTAACGATTAAGCATCGATAATCTTCCTCAGCCAGTGCATCGTTTAAAATAAGAAGTGTTTTTTTATAACTAGACTTCGAGGGCTGACTTTGAGAACCGTGTTTATAATGTAAAAAAAGCGCAAATGTTGTAATAACAGTTGATTTCAAAATCTCAACCGAAGCAAAAGCAAGCCCTTCCGATACTTCCCAACCAAAAGCTTCAGTGTGCTTGATGGTGTAATACTCAAGGTTTAAGCGTCTGACACTCAGCCACAAATTTATGCAAATTATTGCAAAAAAGCTGATTTTAATAGCAAAAGCCAAAGCATTAGCCATACTGGCACCTAATGCAAGGGTATGAATAAAAACTACCATCTTTTTTAATCGTTTAGAGGGTTTAAGTGTTAACAGCAAATCTGATTCAAATTCATCCGACATATTTTAAAGTTCAAGGTTCACTGTTTGATTTTTTACGTTTTTTAAACACCAAATAGCACACAAATTTGGGGCAGCTATTAACACATATAAATCTAAATCAATGTTTTATTATGAAACAAACGCAGTGATTATTATGGCGCTGTTCATAAAAAGCTGGTCTCGGAGAACATCACCA
>NQJI01000190.1 GCA_002256705.1 Methylococcaceae bacterium NSM2-1 | reverse complement strand
TAAAGATGCTGCGGTTAAAGTGACCAAACCAGTGGTTAAAGAGGCAACTGTTAAGGTGGCTAAGCCACAGGTTAAAGAGACGGCCGCTATTGTAACTAGACCGCAGGTTAAAGAGGGGGTTGCTAAAGTGACTAAGCCCCTGGTTAAAGAGACGACGGCTAAAGTGGCCAAGCCGCAGGTTAAAGAGGAGGTTGCTAAAGTGACCAGGCCCTTGGCTAAAGTAACATTGACTAAAAAAACCAAACCGTCAGTTAATGAGAAAATTACCACGACAGACAGAAACGATAGCGCGACCCGGTATTATAGATATCCGACAACGCCTATCCCGCCTCAGTAAAAAGCCGGTTAGGGTACGTATCGCGTACCTTTTTTAGGTCTACCAAATAAAGCTGGGACAGATAACATTCCTTAAAGGGATGTTATCTGTATAATTATCCCGCTTTAAATTGGAAGCCATTTTTGGACTTGATTATTCGGAACGCTTTGAAAAGGGTATGCGATGCTTATCCTGCTTTACTATTTCCATCAACAAAGTTTCCTAAGTCCCTCAACCAGGCGATGCGTGGCAATACTGGCAGTATCCTCATCAAGCATTCCATAAGATAGACGCAGATAGCAACCGTCGTCTATACCAAAGGCGCAGCCCGGAATCACGGCAACTTTGAACTCGCTAATCAATGCTTTCACCAATTGCAAATCGTTTTTTTCAGTGTCCAGTTTCAGCAGCAAGTAAAACGCGCCTTCGGTCGCGACGATTTGCACGCCGTTCAATGATTGTAAATGTCCGGTAACTTGGGTACGAATTTTTGCGAACTGTTGCAAACGGGCTTTGCAATATGATGATCCTGTCTCCAACGCACCTATCGCCGCGTATTGCGTAATCAGCGGTGGACAAATCAAATTGGTGTCCTGGACTTTCAATAGTGATGGTAACAACGCTTCCGGGATGACCAGATAGCCGATGCGCCAACTGGCAAATCCGTATGCTTTGGACAGCGAGTATAAAGAAATAGTGTGTTGTTGGGCACCTGAAATGCTGCCAGGAGAAAAATGTCGGGCATTGTCGTAGGTGAAGTATTCGTAAGCTTCATCGCTGATATGATACAAACCGTGCTCCCTGCATAGCTGGTTAACGGCTCGTAGTGCGGCTTCAGGATACACGGCGCCACTGGGATTATTGGGTGAGACGGTAACGATGGCGCGGGTTTTTTTGGTGATTGCGGCACGCAAGGCATCGAGTTGTAATTGATAGCTGGCATCAGTTGGCACTACAACCGGTGTGCAATTGAGCATCTTCACCGCCATTTCCTGATTGAAGTAATAGGGCAGGGGCAAGATAATTTCATCACCGGGGTCGGCGATTGCCAGCAAGACATTCAAAAATGCCATGTTGGAACCGGCGGTGACCATGACTCGGTAACCGCTGGTGCAGTCCATGCTGTTTTCGCTGTGCAGTTTTGCCATGATCAATTCCAGTAGCCTTCCATACCCAAGCGGTGAGCCGTAGAGATGTTCTTCCTGCCGCATACCGAAATCGCGGATGGCTTGCAGCGCTGTTGCGGGCGGCGGATAGGACACCATCCCTTGACCTAACGATAAAGTGCCGGGCGTGTTACGCGTCCATTCGCCAATTACCGGGATAATCGGGGTCTGTACGGAGGTTATTGTGCGGCCGATGTGCATGGGACGATTTTCCTTATAGTGCATCAAAACAAACGTTTTTGGTGGTAAGGTAACTCGCAAAAAATACTCCCCTGTCTACACAGTTGCCACAGATTCACAGATTTTAAATAAATAATTTAATAACTACTCAACAGATGCTGATTTCTATAATAGAAAACGGATAGCACTAATTAGACGGGTTGAAACGAAATTTATTTACTATTTGGAAGTGTTTATCAGCCAAATCCGTGTTATCTGTGTGCTATTTTGCTTTCTTGCTGATTAGTTAATAAGAGTAATCTGTGAATCTATGACGGTTTATTTTATGCGAGGTACCTAAGCTGAAGATTCCCCTTTGGCTTCGAGTTCGGATAATTGTGTCAGGGTATTGATGTTAATAAAAATCTCAGGCTCGTTGCTGAAATCTGCTTTGACCATTTTTTGTTGTTCCAGCCAACAGTCTATCCTACGCTGACCACTAGCCAAATAGTCTTGCAGGCTGGTTTTCAGTGATGTCTTTATCGCCAAAAAAACCGGATGCAAGCGTTCCCCGTCAAAAGCGGCGGCAACATCGGCATCGTTTTCTGCACGTGTGGCTAACAGTTTTTGCAAATGTTCAGCTTTAATCAGCGGCGAATCACAGGGCATAACAATCAGCACATCAGCATCCGTATGGATCATTGCAGATAGTACACCCGCCAAAGGCCCATCAAAACTGTCGGTTTGATCGGCTACTACAGGTAATCCAAACTTCTCGTACTGTTCCCTGTTACGATTGGCATTGATGAGGGTCTGATCGGCAACGGCACCGAGGGCAGCTATGGCATAACTCACCATCGGGCGACCTTTATATTTTACCAGGCCTTTATCCTGATTATTCATGCGCCGGGCAAGTCCGCCGGCAAGGATCACGCCTGTTACTTTTGTTTGATTGTCCATAATGCTAAGTTTTATTTGTTATTTCTATTGGTCGAAATGATTGGTTAGCTGCAAATGGTTATAATTAGAGCTAGGCCTATGAGGCTGTTTACAGGACTAACCAGCGTATATTATCGCAAGTTTCACATCATAACCTGAATGTAGTTAGCCATCATCCAAGCAAAAACTCTTTGTTTTTATATAACGGTACTGACAATAGAGCATTAAATCAGTTTTCAGTTAAAATGAACGAACTTTTAAAACACTATTCGATTTTGCAGTTGCGTAATAGAGGAAGTCATGTCTAACCTGGCCATCAAGCAAGCTACTTATCAGGACATTATTGATTTACCCGAAAATATCGTCGGCGAGATCATTAATGGTCAACTGGAAACCCATCCGCGTCCTGCTCCTAAACATGCTGTAGCCTCTTCATCTATAGGTGCGGAATTAGTTTCGCCTTTTCAAAAAGGCCGAGGTGGACCCGGAGGCTGGTGGATTATAGACGAACCTGAATGCCACTTGGGTACGCATGTTTTAGTGCCTGATTTGGC
Organism: Methylococcaceae bacterium NSM2-1; assembly: GCA_002256705.1. Classification (GTDB taxonomy): domain Bacteria; phylum Pseudomonadota; class Gammaproteobacteria; order Methylococcales; family Methylomonadaceae; genus Methylobacter_C. The sequence continues at coordinate 420 of NQJI01000190.1, read as the reverse complement.
GGGCTGGCGCAGACAAAGAATGCCCGGTTTACCTGAAACAGCCTGGTTTGAAGTTGTTCCTGACTGGGTTTGTGAAGTTTTATCACCTTCAACAGCACGCCTGGATCGGATTGTTAAAATGCCCCTCTATGCACAACTGGGTGTTTTGCATCTGTGGCTGATTGACCCTAACCTGCAAACCCTCGAAGCCTTCCAATTGCACGATTCGCATTGGCTATTAATTGGCACTTTTGCCAATGACCAAGCTGTATCCATTGCTCCATTTGCCGAGCATACCTTTTCACTTTCTGATTTATGGGAATAAAAGTATCACCTATGAAAAATAAATACGCATCAACCATTTTAAGCCTTAGCCTGTGCGCCATCATTTCAGGTTGTACAACGACACCTGAAAAAACAGTTGAACAAGTGCCCGTTGAA
>NQJI01000189.1 GCA_002256705.1 Methylococcaceae bacterium NSM2-1 | reverse complement strand
AAACTTATTGAAGTGACTTTCCAGATCCTGGCGTACAGTCGGATCGGCATTTTCATTAATCGTCAACGATGCCGATGTATGCTTGATGAAAAGGTGTAACAACCCGCAATTTATTGAACTTAGTTCTGGAATAGCCCTTGATATTTCATCTGTGATTAGGTGAAACCCTCTGTTTTTTGCTGATAATATAAATTCTTTTTGTACCCACATTAACGAAACCTGCTCTGCTGCTTTACTACTAATCCACTGCAACTGCTTTGCATGGAGTTTATTGAGAACTTATAGTACATGGCTGGGTCAATAATTCTCAACAGCATAAATCTTAAAGAGTGCATTAGTGATGAATTTTGTTTCCTTGAAAAAACAGTATTTCAATTCCAGGCAAAAGAAAACCGCCTTCGTTTTTACAAGCGTAATCGTTTTAATCCTGGTAACGCCACTCTGCGGGTTTTTATTTGATTGTGGTTGTACTTGGCCATGGTCAGGTCTTGATTCAAGGTGTAACTTTTATAATCACAATACTATTCATAAATGTCCCTGGTGCGTTTCATTGATTACTGGCTGGTTATCAGTTGGAGTGTCTATTGCCTCGGGCCTGTTTGTAGCTGTCAGTCCTTTACCCATACTGGGCGATAGAGTCAGAAGTGAAAGCTTGATACGCATTTTACTAGGTACGATGACGTTTTTATGCGTGGCTATATTCGCCGGTTGGTTGGCGGCTGTACTGCAAAATTACCCGCTCGGTATTTTTGGGGGGAGCTTAGGTTTTATCAAAAAAGAAATACCGAAGCGATTTAATTCAGACAGGCAAGATTTTCACAGGGGTATCGCGCCGATAAGTCGGCCAAATGACTCAACCTGTTGCCAGTCAGTAAATTCAATCACTGCCTTGGGATCTGTCGGCCCTTTAGTTATAAACATGATAAGCCGGATCATTAAACGATCGAAAAAGCTGTATTTTGGATACTCCAGTTTGCCGGCAAATACAGCTAATTCCCTGGGTCGCCAGGTTATCTGTTTGAGAAATTTTCGCATGTAAGGATTGGTATCAGGCTGGTTCTTTTCCGGTTTTCGGGCAACGATATTGACTGAAAAAAAAGCGTTGGGTTTACTTTCCAGAAGCAATTTGTTGCGGTTGATAAAGTCAGTAATTTTCGGACTGTGTTTTCCATAACGAATGCTGGCGCCTATAACAATCTTGTCGAAAGCTTGCACATCTATCTGGTTTTCTTCGTTAACAGAAACCAATGTTACCTGATGCCCAAGCTGTTCAATTACTTTCTGCAATCGATTACATATCTTTTTGGTGTGACCATCAGTGGATGCGTAGAGAATAAGAATTTTAGCCATTTTTTTTACGGGTTATTGCTGATTTTATTTTTAGAGTTATGGGTAGTTAAATTATTGCTGACCCGACTACACGATGTTCTGCAAATATAACCGATCAAGGTGTAATTTAAATATAAATAATTGTTTAGTAATGGCCGGTTAAATCCGGAAATTTTTTTACAAAACTCCCGCTTACACGGGAGTAACTTTATTTAAAAATGGATACTGAATACCCGTTTCCTTTTCAGGATTTTTATTGCTTAGCTACCTTAACCAGCCAGCCATCCTTATCGCCACAGCCCAATACTGCCTTGGCACTCACTTCTATTCTGACAAAATTTCCATTCAAAGATGCGGGTAATTTTGCCTTGATTTTGTGAAAGGTGCTATTGCTTTCCACTGTAAAAGGGAGTGCATTTTTTTTGGCAGTTAACTTGATAGTGCTGGGGTCTGCCCAAGCCGATATTTTTATAATAAACTCTGATTCGGGTGCAACTTCAATATTATCAGGTGCTTTATATTCGGTTAGATTAAAATCAGTGAATCGCGGTTTTTTGCAAGCCTGTTCTAATTCCTCGGGACTATAGGCTGCTGCCTCGCCATTAAATAAAACTACAGCAATAAATAGCGCAGATTTAAACATTTTTGTTACTTTCATAATGATTCCTCAATCAAGACTTAGGTTAATCTTTAAAGATTAAGATTAACCTACTGACACACTGGGGCACTTTAATTATTTTTTTAATTAAATTCAACTATTTCGGTAATAACTGAAAACCGATTGATAAACATTGGCAAGCTCTCTTCTTATCCTTCACAAAAAACGATGATGTCTTGTACAATATCCAAAGTTTAAATTTTAAAGAGACAATTACATTGAGCGCACAAAACCAGGAAAGCCTGAATTATAAAAGTGCCGGCGTTGATATTGCGGCAGGCAATGAATTAGTTGAGCGCATCAAGCCAATTGCTGCCAGAACACGCACGGCAGGCGTTATGGCCGGATTGGGCGGATTCGGCTCAATGTTTGAACTGCCACTGGATCGTTATCAGAACCCGATTCTGGTTTCAGGAACCGATGGTGTAGGAACCAAGCTGAAACTGGCTATAGATTTAGGTATCCATGATACGGTAGGTATCGATCTGGTTGCCATGTGTGTCAATGACATTATTGTACAAGGTGCAGAGCCTTTGTTTTTTCTTGATTATTTTGCTACTGGCAAACTGGACGTTGATACCGCAGCATCCGTAATAGCCGGCATAGGTAAAGGCTGTGAATTGGCAGGCGCTGCACTGGTTGGCGGTGAAACCGCAGAAATGCCAGGGATGTATGCTGATGGCGAGTATGATCTGGCAGGTTTTTGCGTTGGTATTGTGGAAAAAAGCAAAGTACTGGACGGCAGCAAAGTCAAAGCCGGTGATAAGCTGATTGGCATTGCTTCGTCCGGCCCGCATTCCAATGGCTACTCGTTAATCCGAAAAATAATTACCCACAGCAATTCAGCCCTCGCTGACTCGTTTGGTGGCAAAACATTAGGCGCAGCCTTGCTGGAACCGACCAGAATTTATGTAAAATCGTTATTATCATTATTGGACAGAGTACCTGTACATGCTTTTGCTCACATCACGGGCGGGGGCATAACCGAGAATTTACCGCGGGTACTTCCGGCAGGACTTAATGCCAACATTGACCTTTCTTCCTGGGCGTTTCCTGACATTTTCTTATGGCTACAGGAACAGGGCAATGTTTCTCAGGCAGATATGCTGACTACCTTCAATTGTGGTGTCGGCATGATAGTCTGCGTTGCCCCTGAAGATGAAAAAGCGACCCTTGAAACGCTGCAATCCCTGGGTGAAACTGTTTTCGTTATTGGCGAACTCGTTGAGTCTGAAGGCAAACCTGAAGTTGACTATAGTCATCGTACATTGTAAGCGCTCAGTTCCTCATTTCGTCGGGTAAGCTATAGAGACTGTGAACTCCAGGCAGGGTACGAGACTGTGAAAGTATCCGATATAAAAGAAATAACCACGAAAAACACAAAGAGCACGAAGATCTAACGCATTGATTGACTATATGAATTTCTTCGTGATCTTCGTGGTGAATCATGTTTTTTTTGTGGTATTCATTAATTCTTTCACAATCTGCAACTATCAAGTCTCCCATCTAGTTGATCTTGCGTCATTGAGAGCGTGCAGCGTATAACGTTCCTGAAGGCTTAAATCCCGAATAATTAC
>NQJI01000188.1 GCA_002256705.1 Methylococcaceae bacterium NSM2-1 | reverse complement strand
AGTCCGGCACCGCGTAGCTGAAAGCACGAAAGCAGGTGACTGACAAAGTGCTGGACTTCATTAGAGGGATCATAGATACTTGCTCCATTTTATCAACAAGCCATTTTAAATAATAAGGGGAGTAAATTCCTATGGGTTTTATGCAGGGCAAACGGGTCTTGATTGTGGGTTTAGCCAGTAATCGTTCTATTGCATGGGGCATTGCTCAAGCCATGCATCGCGAAGGCGCTGAATTAGCTTTTACGTTCCAAAATGAAAAGCTGCAAAGTCGTGTCGAAGAAATGGCTGAACAATGTAATTCCAAAATCACCATTGAATGTGATGTCAGCATCGATGAACACATCAACGCTGTGTTTGACAAACTGGGCGGACATTGGGATGGTTTGGATTGTATTGTTCATTCGGTCGCTTTCGCTCCGCGTGACGCGCTGAATGGCGATTATGTTGATGTCACCACCCGCGAAAACTTCAGAATTGCTCACGATGTGAGCTCTTACAGTTTTACTGCGTTGGCGAAAGCAGGACGCGCCATGATGAAAGGCCGTAATGGTTCGCTGTTAACCTTGACTTATTTGGGCGCGGAACGGGCGATTCCCAACTACAATGTCATGGGTGTCGCCAAAGCCAGTCTGGAAGCCAATGTGCGTTATATGGCCGCGGCATTAGGCGCGGAAGGTACTCGCGTTAATGCGATTTCAGCAGGACCTATCAGAACGCTTGCCGCATCGGGCATTAATGACTTTAAATCCATGCTGAATAAAGCTGCCGATACTTCGCCGTTAAAGAGAAATGTAAGCATTGAAGAAGTAGGGAATGCGGCTGCTTTTATGTGTTCCGATTTAGCTTCAGGCATTACCGGAGAAATTACTTATGTCGATTGCGGTTATAATATTGCCGGTTTAGCGGCATCTTGAGAGATTGCTGGGCTCATAAAAAAGGGAGCTTAAAGCTCCCTTTTTTATGTCCCGATTGACCGGATTATTGAACCTGAGCCTTTTTATTCACTTCTACATCAGCCTCCGCCTGCAAACTGTTTAGAACCTCATTAAATTCAGTTTGACCATACGCATTGGCAATATTCTTCTTCGCCAATTCCAGCTGTTTCTTATCATCCTCACTCATGATGCCAGCTGTAACTTTTGACAAACTGACTACGACTTGCTCGCCAGAAGGTAATGCTGCAATAAAGACGCTCGGCTTGCCACCAACGGGTTTAGCTGCTTTAAAAATGGCATCACTCAACTGCTCGGGCAATTTATTTTTGCCCCGTATTAGCCCTTTCGCTGTTTTGATTTCCAGCTTATTTTCAGCCGCCACCGTTTGCAGAGATTCACCCGCCTGTAGTCGCACTTTGATTTGTTTAGCCTTTTCGGCAGTCAGTAACTTGGCTTTTTCTTTTGATAGTACTGCGGCTACTTCCTGCTTAACTTCGTTTAGATCTCTCTTGGCGGCCGCCTTATGCTCCAAAACCCGTACAACCACCAAACGCTCGGTACCCAACTCTACAGGCGCACTATTGTTACCTTGCAACACTTCTTCCGAGAACGCTGCACTGCGTATTTTCTCATCAGCTGCAACACCTTCACCCTTTTCTTTGGTAAACAAGGCCGATTTCTTGACAGTCACACCCAGTGCATCAGCTACTGTTTGCAAATTATCGGGATTTTCATAACTCATTTCAGTTAATTTTTCACCGGCCTCAAAAAAAGCATTTTCTGACTGGGCTTTTTGATAAGCTTTAGTGACTTCATTTTTAACACTATCAAACGTCTTAACATTCCCCGGCACAAGTTCGGTGACTTTAATTAAATGATATCCAAACGAGGATTTAACCGGATTTGATACTTCACCAAGCTTCAAAGCACTCGCCGCATCTTCGAACGCTTTTTCCATGACGCCGACGTTAAACAGCCCCAGATCGCCACCCTTTTTAGCGGTCAATTTATCATCGGACACTTCTGCTGCTAATGCAGAAAAGTCCTTGTTTGCCAGATCTTGTTTTGCTTTCATGGCTTTTTCTAAAGCCGCTTTTTCAGTTGTCTTGTCATTAATTGAAAACAGGATATGACTGATTTTTCTGCGCTCTGGCGTCGTGTATTGGTCTTTCTGTTCTTCGTAGAAAGCTTTTAACTTTTCGTCGGTGACGACAATTTTTTTGCTAATCTCTTCAAGTGACAGCTCAATATACTCAATAGAAACCTGTTCAGGTGTTCGATATAAATCCTGATGCTGTTGGTAATAGGCCGATATTTCTTCTGCTGTCGGCTGTTTTATCAATGGCTGTACCGGAACGGTTACATAATCCACATCACGCTGTTGATTCTGGATTTTAAAAAAACTTTCCACATCATATTGTGTAGCGAAACTGCTATCAACAATACTGTGCTGAAACTGCTCCATAATCAGCGCGTTCTTGATTCTGTTTACAAATTCCCCGGAAGAAATTCTTTGTGAACTGAGTAATGTTTTATATTGCTTGTCACTAAATTTACCATCCACCTGAAAATAGGGAAGGGATTTAATAAATTCCCGCGCTTCATTATCAGTTACAACAAGACCCTCAGCATGTACATATTGCAACAAAACCTCGTCTTTTATCAGCTTTTGCAATGCCTGTGCTTTTAAAGTTTGCTCATCAATACCCAAACCCTGAAGGTTCTGGCTATATTGCTCATAGGCTTTATTAACATCGCGCTGATAAAAATCCTTATCGCCCACCGATGCAACCGGGGCTTCTTTCCCAGTATCCAAATAATTATTAATGCCCCATAAAGCAAAAGGAACACAAATTAATATCAAAATACCCCATGCAAAAGCACCTTGTGCTTTTTCTCTAATTTTCGTCAGCATAGTTCAGTCCTAAAGAATCAATTTACGAAGCAAAAAAAAACCCCGAACCAGACGGTTCGGGGTTTTTAATTTGGCGGAGTGGACGGGGCTCGAACCCGCGACCGGGTGCTGAGGGGTTCGAACCCCCGACCCTCGCCTTGTAAGGGCGATGCTCTCCCAGCTGAGCTAAGCACCCGACTAAAAACCCATTATACATTATTTTTTAAATAATTACCAGTTTATATAAAGGATTTTTCTTTAGTATTGGATTCAAGCAATCCGACTAAGAAGGATTAGTTTACAGCATCTTTTAGAGATTTTCCAGCTTTAAATGAAGGAATTTTTGCAGCTTTAATAGTGATTTCTTCTCCAGACTGTGGATTACGACCTTTACGCTCAGCTCTTTCTTTTACAGAGTAGGTACCAAAGCCCACTAAAGCAACAGAATCGCCCTTGCTCAAAGCACCTGTCACTGCGCCAAGAAAACCATCCAAAGCACGCCCAGCATCTGCCTTTGTTAAGCCAGCAGACTCTGCCATAGCATCAATAAGTTCCGATTTGTTCATTTTTCCCCCTGAGGAAGTTATTTTATGTGTATTGTGTAAAAACCATATGTTAATTCTTATGCACGATCCACAGCAACACAAGAAACACGGGTATTTATATCAATTGCCATTACATAGTGTCAAGCTTTATAACCCCTGGAGGCCATGTTTTTTGCGGTATTGCGCCATGGACTTAAAAACTGCAATCTATTTCTAATGGGCAGTAAGACCCGGTTGTATTATTTTAACCGGTTCAGCTTCAGTTTTACCTTGTTCTTCATCGGCTTTTTTATCAACAGGAACAGGCATGTATTGCAAAGCCACTGCCAACACCTCGTCTATCCAGTGAACCGGTTTGATGTCCAGGTTTTGCTTGATATTTTCAGGTATCTCAACCAAATCCTTTTCATTCTCGGCAGGAATTATAACGGTTGTTATGCCTCCTCGATGAGCCGCCAGCAACTTTTCTTTTAACCCGCCGATAGGTAATACCTCCCCGCGCAAGGTAATCTCGCCAGTCATGGCTACATTTGCCCGCACAGGTATTTTAGTCAATGCAGAAATGATGGCTGTACACATGCCGATACCGGCGCTGGGTCCGTCTTTCGGGGTAGCTCCTTCAGGAACATGAATATGAATATCGTTTTTCTGGAACAACTCATTATCTATCCCTAAAATTTCCGAACGACTCCTGACCACCGTCATCGCTGCTTCAATCGACTCTTTCATGACTTCACCCAGCTTGCCCGTTGCCGAATGCTTGCCTTTTCCTGGGATTACCGCCGTCTCAATGGTTAATAATTCTCCACCTACTTGTGTCCAGGCCAGACCCGTAACCTGCCCTACCTGATCCTGCTCTTCAGCAAGCCCATAATTAAAACGCCTGACTCCCAGATACTTATTGAGATTTTCAGGAGTGACAGAGACTTTAGTTTTTTCAGGCTTCAACAAGAGATCTTTAACCACTTTACGGCAAATTTTCGAAATATCCCGTTCAAGACTTCGAACACCTGCTTCTCGAGAATAGTAACGGATCATATCCCTGACTGCTGTTTCTGAAATTTCAATTTCATGCTCTTCAAGGCCGTTATTTTTAACCTGCTTGGGGATCAAATAGCGAATGGCAATATTGATTTTTTCATCTTCTGTATAGCCTGCAAGACGTATGACTTCCATTCTATCCAGCAAAGCCGGAGGAATGTTCATGGTATTTGCCGTAGCGACAAACATCACATCAGACAAATCAAAATCCACTTCCAGATAATGATCTGAAAAAGTATGATTTTGTTCAGGATCCAGAACTTCCAGCAAAGCCGATGCAGGGTCTCCCCTAAAATCAGCCGCCATTTTGTCTATCTCATCGAGTAAAAACATCGGATTTCGTGTTTTCACTTTAGCCAGATTCTGCAAAATCTTGCCAGGCATAGAACCAATGTATGTGCGCCTATGACCGCGAATTTCTGCCTCATCCCTGACACCACCCAAAGCCATGCGTACATATGTTCGATTGGTTGCCCTGGCAATAGACTCCCCTAATGATGTCTTACCGACACCCGGAGGCCCAACCAGACATAAAATGGGGCCTTTAAGTTGCTTCACCCTCTGTTGCACAGCAAGATACTCAAGGATGCGTTCTTTTACCTTTTCCAAGCCATAATGTTCGGCCTCCAGGACCTGCTCGGCAATTTTCAGGTCATGCCGCACTTTGGTCTTTTTCTTCCAGGGCACATTGACCATCCAGTCAATATAATTGCGCACCACAGTCGCTTCAGCGGACATAGGCGGCATTAATTTTAGTTTATTAAGTTCGGTGTCCGCTTTTGTTTTCGCTTCCTTTGACATGCCCGCGTTGGCAATTTTCTTTTCCAGTTCTTCAATTTCATTGGGCACATCATCCATATCGCCCAGCTCTTTTTGAATCGCTTTCATCTGTTCGTTCAGATAATATTCTCTTTGATTCTTCTCCATCTGCTGCTTAACGCGCACACGAATTTTTTTCTCCATTTCCAGAAGGTCAACCTCTCCTTCCATTAACGTCATCAAATCTTCCAGGCGTTTTTCAATATCAGCAGTTTCAAGAATAGCCTGTTTGTCACTAACCTTTAAAGTCATATGAGCAGCCATCGTATCGGCAAGTCGGCTTGGGTCATCAATACCCGACAGAGCATTTAAAACCTCAGGTGGAATTTTATTGTTCAATTTGACGTATTGATCAAAAGAATTGATAACCGTCCGCTGCAAGACATCCTGCCCTTGCGCGGACAGATTGAAAACATCATCAATTTTTTCAACCACTGCCGAAAAAAAGCTCCCTGTTTCTTGATAACGTAGAACGGTACTACGTTGACTCCCTTCCACCAGAACCTTGACTGTGCCATCAGGTAACTTCAGCAACTGTAGAATATTAGCCAAGGTACCGACCTGATAAAGATCGGTGAAATCCGGCTCATCAACTTCAGCTTCCTTTTGAGCAACCAGCAAAACCTGTTTATTGTCCTTCATAGCGGCATCCAGGGCATCGATAGACCGCTCCCTGCCGACAAATAAAGGAATAACCATGTGCGGATAAACCACTACATCTCTAAGCGGTAAAACTGGAATCAAGCTATCTTTTTGTTGTAACTCTTTCATTTTGTGCGTTTCCATAAACGGAACCTTTAACAATTTCTTGGATTAGAAGATTATGGGGGCGCTAATTAAAATAGCAAGGATAGAAACTCGATTTATCACTTCTCTACAAAAAACTTGATTAATCGCATCTCTACAAAGCAAAAAAGAGCTTTTATAAACAAAAGCCCTCTTATTTTTATTAGTCTGTAGTAAGGTTAAAGCTACTGCCTTTTAGGCAGTCAGATTTATCTATGATTTTTTTAGGTATGATATTACCCTGAACTGACAAGAAGGAGTGCTTATTTTGAAAAACGCTATTGGAGTCGGCTCTTCTGGGTGAGAGGCTATTTTTTCGTGACCTTGGGGGGGGATCGACTGAAGAAATGAAAAAAAATAGCTGGAGCATCATTTTGAGCCTAAAACCGGCCCTACGACCCATATCACGACTTTAGCCTTTAATATGAACCCACCAGCATTAGCCGGTGGTTGTTTATTCAATTAAGATTCGGCAGAGGCCTTTTTCTTTTCGGCTTCA
>NQJI01000024.1 GCA_002256705.1 Methylococcaceae bacterium NSM2-1 | reverse complement strand
TGCCTGCCAAGAACTCAGCACCAATCAAACCTTGTTCTGCACAAAAACGGGCCACATGAGCACACGGAACACCCGCTTCCACATAAACCGAGCCATCTTCCGCAAGCTTCATTTCTTTCAAGCGTCCCTTGGTATTAATAACCGTGCCACGCAAGCCGCCATCCCTGACTAATAAATTGCTGCCCAATCCCATCCAAAACACAGGCTCGGAATCCGGTAAAGCAGCTATAAATTCACACAAATCCTGCCGGTCGAATGGTATATAAAGGCGTTCAGCAGGGCCGCCTACACGCCAACTGGTATATTTAGCCAGTTTTTCTTTGCTTAATAATCTGCCTTTCATGCCTGCCGGGCCTGTGGCGAAAAAACCCGGTACCCCAGCTCTTCAGTCAACAATTCAGGCAATTGGGTAGCAATCTGCCCGACATTACCAGCCCCCATAGTCAAGATCACATCGTCCGGCCTTACTATGCCAGCCAAAATTTTCGGCAACTCTTGCCACACATCAACAAATACAGGATCGACTTGACCACGCATACGAATTGCCCGGCTTAATGCCCTGCCGTCCGCGCCTGAAATCACCGCCTCGCCTGCCGGATAAACATCCATCAGAATCAGCACATCGACTGTTGACAGTATCTGTACAAAATCTTCAAATAAATCGCGAGTCCGCGTATATCTATGCGGCTGAAAGATAATGACTGAACGTCTGTCCGGCCAGGCTTGACGCAAAGCCTCCAAGGTTGCGGCAATTTCTCGAGGATGATGTCCGTAGTCATCAACCAGGGTCAGTTTGCCGCCATCAATTGCCAAGTCCCCCTGAATCTGAAAACGCCTGCCGACACCCTTGAATATATTCAGACTTTTAACAATGGCCTCATCTGCAACAGACAGCCTGGTTGCCACAGCAATAGCAGCGAGTGAGTTAAGCATGTTATGCCAACCCGGCATGTTTAGCGTCACTTGCAACGGCGGATAACTACCACGACGAATTACGCTAAAAGTCGTGTGCATACCCTCCTGTTTAATATCTACGGCGCGAATATCAGCATCCTCATGAACTCCGTAGGTTATTACCGGTTTGGATATTTGTGGCAAAATTTCTCTGACGCCTTCGTCATCCATACACATCACCGCCAAACCATAAAAGGGCAAGTGATGTAAAAATTCTACAAACGTGTCTTTTAATCGCTGATAACTGTTCTGGTAAGTTTCCATATGATCCTGGTCTATATTGGTGACCACTGCCATCATGGGCTGGAGATATAAAAACGACGCATCACTTTCATCAGCTTCAGCAACCAAATAATTCCCTAAACCCAATTTCGCATTGCTTCCTGCACTATTTAAACGGCCGCCAATAACAAAAGTAGGATCAAGTCCACCCTCCGCCAGCATACTGGCTGTCAAACTGGTCGTGGTGGTTTTGCCATGCGTACCAGCGACGGCAATACCAAATCGGAATCGCATCAACTCAGCCAGCATTTCCGCACGCGGAATGACAGGAATTCTATTAAGATACGCCTGGTCAATTTCATCATTACTGCGTCCTATGGCAGTTGACGCTACCACCACATCGACCCTGGTGACATTTTCTCGCTTATGTCCGATGGTAATCGTCGCCCCCAAATCGGCGAGTCTTTGCGTTACCGCGCTTTCTTTTATATCGGAACCTGACACTTTATAACCCAGGTTCAATAAAACTTCGGCTATCCCGCTCATGCCCGTGCCGCCAATGCCTACAAAATGTATGCGCTCGACATTGCCTAGTGTAGACGCAATATGTGCACTATCTGAAATCATCATATTCCTGCCTCAGCGATACAATAGCCAGCAACGAGTGCTGTTGCGTCCAGACGAGCACAGTGTTGTGCCGCAACGCTCATAACAGCCAATTTTTCAAGTGCCTTTGTTATATGTTCTGCCAGTGTTACCGGGTTCAAATCGTTTTGCATCAATAGTAATCCTGCACCAGCATCGGTTAAATAGCGGGCGTTAGCCGTCTGATGATCATCAATAGCACCCGGTAACGGTATAAAGATTGCCGGGGCACCCATTGCCGCTACTTCACTCACAGTCATGGCACCTGCCCTGCAAATCACCAAATCAGCCCATTGATAAGCCGCGACCATGTCCTCAATAAAAGCTTTGGTTTCCGCTGTAATACCTAAGGCTTTGTAGCGGCTTTCAACTTGGGAAAACATGGCTGCACCCGTTTGATGCTTTATTTGTACCGATTGCATTGTCAAACCGGAGTTTTGAAATTCGGCAATAGCCTCAGGCACAGTTTCATTCAATATCTGAGCGCCCTGACTACCACCAAAAATCAATATCCTGACCTCTTTTTCAGACCGTTGGCGTCCATTTTTTGATACAGTCAGAAACCGTTTTCTTAACGGATTTCCCGTACACTTTGCTTTAACTTTCCCGCTAAAGCTGCCCGGGAATGCCTCTAATACCTGATTGGCCATGCGTGCAAGCAAGCGATTGGTTGTGCCTGGAATCCGGTTTTGTTCATGGATAATCAAGGGCAAACCTAATAGTTTTGCCATCAGTCCACCAGGGCCCGCAACAAAACCGCCCATCCCCAACACCACGTCAGGCTTGCGCTGGCGCAATATTTTCATAGCCTGTACACAGGCTTTGAATAACATGAATAGTGCCGTTATTTTCGCCGTCAATCCTTTACCCCGGACACCTGTAACGGACAACCAGTCGATTTCAATACCATTTTCTGGAATCACCCGGCTTTCCAGCCCCTTCTGTGTACCTAGCCAGCTAACCTGCCATCCTTTTTCTATTAACAATTCTGCAACTGCCAGTGCCGGAAACACATGCCCGCCGGTTCCACCAGCCATAATAACTATACGCTTATTACCCATTTCGAATTCTCATTCCCACGCTCCCGCGTGGCGACGAGGCGTTTATCTCGGCGACTTCGGTATGCACCCGAAATAACAAAGCAACTGCGCAACACATAATCATCATGCTGCCGCCGCCATAACTCATTAATGGCAAAGTCAATCCTTTCGTTGGCAAAATTCCCATATTAACGCCCATATTGACGAATGCTTGAAAACCAAACCAGATACCCAAACCATAGGCAATAAAGGCAGAAAAACGTTCTCCTGCTTTCTCTGCAGCCACGCCTATTTCAAAAGTACGCCATATCAATAATGAAAATAGGACTATGACAGTAAGTACCCCCAATAGCCCTAGCTCTTCACCTATCACTGAAAATAAAAAATCGGTATGCGCTTCAGGTAAATAAAATAGTTTTTGGATGCCACTGCCCAGCCCCACGCCCGACCACTCTCCTCGTCCGAAAGAAATAAGCGCATGGACTAATTGATAGCCCGTATCTTTAGGATCAGCCCATGGATTCATAAAACTGGTTACACGTTTCATGCGATAAGGCTCAAAATAAACCAGCAGCACTGCCAGTAACGCCACGAACGACAACAACATTATGAATTGCGATAGTCGTGCTCCTGCTAAAAACATAATACCCATGGCAATAATTAATATCACCACAGCTGAACCGAAATCAGGCTCCATTAACAACAGTAAGCTGGCCACTGAAAACAAAATTAAAGGTTTAATCAAACCGAAAGCTGATTCTCGTATTGATTGCTGATGCCGTGTCACATAGCCTGCCATATAAATGACCGCAAAATACTTGACCACTTCTGATACCTGTATCCTCAAGCCACCTAGTGACAGCCAGCGTGTACTGCCGTTAACCTTTATCCCAAGACCAGGCACCAGTACAATCACCAGTAATAACAACCCCCCTATGAACAGCCATTGCCCCAATTTTTCCCAGGCACGAATTGGGGTTAGTGCGACACAGGCCCCTAAAAACAGTCCAAGGCCTATATGAATTGACTGCCTGATCGGATAGTACAAGCAGTTACCGGTCATTTTTACGCCCAAATGCAATGATGAGGATGCCACCATGACATAACCAATGAGCAATAGACTCGTAGACAAAACGATCAGCAGGGGGTCAAAATGAAACCGCCCGATCCGTGATGGCTTCGCTCGTTTTCTCATGCAAGCAATCCCAATACAGCTTTAGCAAATTGATCGCCTCTATCCTGATAATTTTTATATTGATCAAGACTGGCACAGGCCGGAGATAACAAAACACTGTCTCCGATCTTTGCAAGACTGGCAGAAATTTGTACAGCTTGAGCCATGTTTTCGGCAGAATATACGGGAACACAATTATTCAGTGCCTGTTTAATCAAGCCCGCATCCTTGCCCATTAACACCACGCTTTTTGCCTTTTCTTTAATGGTGTGTGTCAATTCATTCATATCTGCCCCCTTGGCATCCCCCCCTGCAATCAGAATGACTTTGCGTTCATAGCCTTGTAACGCAGCAACACAGGCACCAATATTGGTTGCCTTAGAGTCGTTTACCCAGGTAACACCGCGAATTTCCGCGACACGCTGCATTCGGTGATCCAGCCCTTTAAATGTTTTCAAAGCATTACACATAGCTTGCTCATCCAATCCTATGGATATACCTAACGCCAATGCAGCCAGCGCATTGGCCGCATTATGTCTGCCTTCAAGCGGTAATTCAGCTAACGGCATCAAACACTGTTTATTGTGCATCAGGTACTCCACTTCGCCCTTCCGAGCAATATAAAAATCAGCGTCCGTTTTGATTGAAAAGGTAAATAGGCGTCTGCCGGCTTCCTGCATCGCAGCGACAACAGGGTCATCAGCATTGATTACCATGACGCCATTACCATTAAAAACGTTCTGTTTTTCCTGTGCGTATTTGGCTATGTCTGTATGTCTGTCCAGATGATCAGCAGAAACATTGAGCACAGTTGCTGCAGCAGCATTCAAAACGGTGGTTCGTTCGAGCTGAAAACTTGAAAGCTCCAATACATACAATTCTGCAGCCTGATCCAGTAAATCCAGTGCCGGTGTACCCAGATTGCCGCCTACACCCACCCTTTTTCCTGCGCACTTTGCCATTTCGCCCAGCATGGTTGTAACCGTACTTTTACCATTTGAGCCTGTAATGGCAATAATCGGCGCGTCAACGGAACAGGCAAACAAATCAATATCGCTGACTATCTTCGAGCCATTGGCGATGGCTTTGACGATCGATTTTTCAGTCAGTGACACGCCTGGACTGACAACCAGATGTGTTGCAACTTTAAATGCCGCCTCATCAAAACCGCCGGTAAAAACAGGTGTATCAGGCATCACTTGAAAAAATTCATCTATTAACGGCGGTTTATCACGACTATCGGTGATGGCAAAATTAAACCCGAGTTTTTGTAAATAATGCGCAACCGAAATGCCAGTATTGCCAAGTCCCACCACCAAAACCTTGGCGCTTTGTGGATCCAGTGCAAAACTCTTTTTTAACGAGTTTATAATCGCTACATTATCCATTTTCATCTAACAACCACTCGCCAGCCAGAAATCAGAGAAATACATTTATTTATCTTGTGCACTTTTCTCATCTCAATTTTAATGTTGCCAATCCAATCAACACCAGAATGACTGTGATAATCCAGAAGCGCACGATAACCCGTGGTTCCGGCCATCCTTTCAATTCAAAATGATGATGTATTGGTGCCATACGAAAAACCCGTTTTCCGGTCAACTTAAAAGAGACAACCTGAATAATTACGGATAGCGTTTCCATTACAAAAACACCGCCCATAATCATCAATACAATTTCTTGTCTGACCAATACTGCTAATACACCTAAAGCTGCACCCAATGCCAGCGCGCCGACATCCCCCATAAACACCATCGCGGGATAGGCGTTAAACCATAAAAAACCTAATCCGGCGCCCACTAAAGCAGCACAAAATACAATGAGTTCTCCTGCATTAGGCAGGTAAGGAATAGCCAGGTAATCTGAAAAAGTCACATGTCCTGATAGATAGGCAAAAAAACCCAATCCCGAGGCAACCATCACTGTAGGCATAATGGCCAAACCATCCAGTCCATCGGTCAGGTTAACTGCGTTACTGGTTCCAACGATGACAAAATAGGTCAGAACGACATACATCCAGCCCATATCCAGCATGAAGTCCTTAAAAAAGGGGACAATGAATTGGGTTTCTGCCGGTAGAATCGCTGTTTTGTACAAGAATACTGCAGCCGTTATACCTATTATTGATTGCGCCAAATATTTGGCTTTAGCCGATAAACCATCACTATTGCGCTTGATAATTTTCCTGTAATCATCAATAAAGCCTATGATACCGTAGCCCATCGTAACCAGTAGGATGACCCATATATAGCGGTTACCCAGATCTGCCCACAGCAAAGTACTGATGGCAATCGCAACCAGTATCAAAGCGCCACCCATGGTGGGCGTTCCTGATTTCTCATAATGTGATTGCGGACCTAATTCACGGATACTTTGCCCGATCTTTTTACGGCTTAATTTTCTTATCATTACCGGGCCGATAATAAAGGAAATCAACAATGAGGTTAATGCACCGAGAATGGCGCGAAAGGTCAGGTAATGAAATACCCTGAAACCGCCATCAAAGGTCATTAGATAATCTGCAAAGTAAAGTAACATTGTTCAATTCCTGAAATTATCAACCAAAGCTGCCGCTACGTTTTCCATGTGCTGGGCTCGAGAGCCTTTAATCAAAATCGTTTCATCGCCTTTCAGTTCTTGTTTTAGCACATCAATCAAATCTTGTTGTTTTTCAAAAAAAGTCGCCCCAATACCAAAGGCTTGCACAGTATTCTTGCTATCTGCGCCTACCGCTAACAACCTGACAACTCCGCTGGCTTTAATAAGCACACCCATTTCTTCGTGCATTTTCGGGCTATCAGGACCCAATTCTCCGAACGCCCCTAAAACCAGCCAGGGCTTACCCTTAAAGTTAGCCAGCACATCAAGACCGGCTTTCAGGGAGGCAGAATTGGCATTATAGGTATCGTCAATAACGATATTCCCTAATCGACTGACCAGGGGTTGCAACCGTCCGGTTACCGGCTTTACACTTTCCAGGCCTTGCTTGATCTGTTTCAGGCCTATACCCAACGCCAAACTTGCAGTTGTGGCCGCCAACGCATTAACAACATTATGTTGACCTGCCAGTTTTAAAATAATATCAACCGCACCCAGCGCTGTACCTAACTCAAATCTGGTAACAAACGCGTTATTACGGATTTCTGTTTTAATTGCCTTAGCCGTTACATCTGCACCGCTATTCAAACCAAATGACAGAACGCGTCTATTTCCAGCGACTGACTTCCAATAGTCAAAATAGTCATCATCATGATTAATAACGGCAATACCTTCATTTTGAAGCGTCTCGATGATCTCGCCTTTCGCTTTGGCAACGCCGTCAAGACTGCCGAAACCTTCTATATGCGCCGCTCCTGCATTGGTAATAATCACCACATCGGCCTGTGCACAAGTGCTGGTGTAGGCAATTTCTCCTGCATGGTTTGCGCCCATTTCAATCACTGCATACCGATGCTGTTCATTCAGGCGCAGCAAAGTCAAAGGCACCCCAATGTCATTATTCAGGTTACCTTGAGTAAACAAGACGGTGCCATTGACACCTAGTATTGCCGCAACCATTTCCTTAACGGTCGTCTTGCCGTTACTGCCAGTAATGCCGACCACCGAAAGTTTCTCGTTCCCACGTGCACCGAGGGCGCGTCGCCATGTACCAGCCAGTTCAGCCAATGCCAGCCGCGTATCATCAACGACAATATGCGGCAAGGTTGATTTAACGCCATTATGCACGATTGCAGCAATTGCTCCGGCCTCTTCAGCTTGAACAACAAACTCGTTACCATCAAAGTTGTGTCCTTTAATTGCAATAAAAAGCTGCCCTGGCTTAATTGCCCGCGTGTCTATGCCGACAGAAGTGATAGCTACATCTTCACCGATGAGCTTCCCTTGCACAGCTTCAGCACACTCACTCAGCATCATTTTC
The DNA here is from genome assembly GCA_002256705.1 of Methylococcaceae bacterium NSM2-1. Lineage (GTDB taxonomy): Bacteria > Pseudomonadota > Gammaproteobacteria > Methylococcales > Methylomonadaceae > Methylobacter_C. Next base: position 2,628 of record NQJI01000024.1, on the reverse strand, counting down.
TTCATTGTTATCCGGCTCTCATTTTTAATGCGTCAATCACGACCTGAGTGTCACTGAATGCTATTTGCACTCCATTGATTTCCTGATAATGTTCATGGCCCTTACCCGCAACCACAATACAATCCTTTTCAGCGGCTCTCGCTATCACATTTTGTATCGCCTGTTCTCTGTCTTGAATGACTTCAACTTTAACCGGATGATGCCCTGTCGAACTACAACCCGTCAAAATGTCATCAACTATATCCAGTCCATTTTCAAATCGCGGGTTGTCATCGGTAATAATCACATGATCCGCCCACTGTTCTGCAATGCGGCCCATTTGGGGGCGCTTACCCTTGTCCCTGTTGCCTCCACAGCCGAACACCACCCATAAGGCCTGTAGACAATGTTTTCTCATACTGGATAAAACCTTATCCAGTGCATCGGGCGTATGCGCATAATCTACAAATATCAGTGGCTGTCCATCTCCGCCAAAGCGCTCCATACGTCCTGCAACCGGCTTTATGTACTCCAGTTTTTTCACCGCATCAGGCATTGAAACCCCCATGGCCAGCATCACAGCCAGGACGGTTAACACATTCTCGCTATTAAAGTCGCCAAAGAGCGGCACATTTACCCTCTGGCTATTTCCCCGCCAGTGCACATCAAATTCAATGCCATCCACTTTATGCAAAATATTATCTGCACTGACGCATTCGCAAGAAGACAAGGTTTTTCCCTGAACACTCGTGCCCCATACAACAACGGTTTCCGGCATCGCGGCAATAATCTGGCTGCTATAGCAATCATCGATATTGACTACGGCAAAGGCTAAACCCGGCTTGTTGAGTAACTCCAATTTAGCCTGCAGGTAGGCGTCCATAGTGCCGTGATAATCCAAATGATCACGACTGATATTGGTGAACACCGCGCCTTTAAAAATAACGCCATTCACCCTGCCCTGCTCCAAACCATGCGACGAAACCTCCATCGCGACCATTTTTTTGTTATCTTTCAGTAATTCAGCCAGTATTCTTTGAGTTTCCAGGGCATCAGGGGTGGTATTAAGCGTTTTATTAAGCCTGCCCCATCCACCCCAACCCAATGTGCCGATTATTCCGCAGTCATCCAACATCTGACTTAAAAATTGACTGCAGGAGGTTTTGCCATTAGTCCCAGTGATGCCAATTACACTCATAAACCTGGAAGGATCACCATAAAAACGGGCAGCTATATCACCCAGCTTCAAGCCCAGATCGTCCACCGCAATCATCGGCACATTACTGATCTGCTTAGCCATGCCCCCGGCTGGGTCAAAAACAACCGCACAAGCGCCATTGTCAAGAGCTTGTGCAACGTGAATCAGGCCATGCTGCCTGGCACCCGCCAAGGCAATAAATACATTCCCTTCGATAACCTTCCGGCTGTCCAAAGCCAGCCCCGTAATAAGCTTATCCTCTGCCGTTCCCAAGCTTGAGCATGGAAATGAGATAAATCCTTCTAATAGATCTTCCAGCCTCATGAGCAGTATTACGGACTTTTCTGAGTTAACAAAATGGGCATCGTTTCTTCCTGATCAGGAGCAACTTCCAGTATTCTTAGGGCTCCCGCCATCACCTTGGAAAATACAGGAGCCGAAACGAGTCCGCCATAGTACTGGCCTGCAGAAGGCTCATCAATCATAACGACGATAATCAACCTTGGATCACTGGCAGGCGCCATTCCGGCAAAAACAGCAAAATAACTCTTCTCGGTATAACCCCTGGAACCGGCTTTTTTTGCTGTCCCGGTTTTACCTGCGGCACTGTACCCGTCGACCCTGGCTTCATAAGCGGTGCCATCTTTCATAAGCACGGTTTCCATCATTTTCCTGACACTCTTGGCCGTTTTTGCTGAAAATATCCGAACCGCATCATCATCTTCTTCACGTTTCAGCAAGCTTACCGAATGCAAAATACCGTCATCTGCCAAAGCCGTATAAGCTCTTGCCAGTTGCAATGCCGAACTATTCAAGCCATAGCCGAATGACAATATCGCCCGGTCAAAATCGTGCCACCTTTTATAATCCATCAAAGTGCCACTCGCCTCACCTGGAAAACCCGAGCCTGCTGAAATACCAAAACCAAGCCGGTGATAAACTCCCCAAAAATATTTCGGAGGCATTTTCAATGCCATCATGCTAACACCGACATTACTGGATTTTTTTATTACATGCGTTAAATCCAGGGTGCCGTAATTATGTACATCTTTAACTGTATTGCGTCCGATTTGATACGTTCCATGCGTTGCAAAAGTGGCATTAGGACTTACATAACCACCCTCTAAAGCCGCTGCAACGACAAAGGGCTTAACTGTTGATCCCGGTTCAAACACATCGGTAAGCGCTCTATTCCTATACAAACTTTCTTTCAAGCTACTTCGGGTATTCGGATTAAAAGAGGGCTGGTTAACTGCCGCCAGGATTTCCCCGTTTTTTGCATCCAATACTACCAATGCCCCTGATTTGGCCTTGTTAGCACTGACCGCCAACTGCAATTCTTTATATGCCAGATATTGAATGCGCTGATCAATACTTAGCTCAAGATTCTTTCCTGAAACAGGCTCTTTAATATTTTCTATATCTTCAATAATTCGACGCTGTCCATCCCT
>NQJI01000187.1 GCA_002256705.1 Methylococcaceae bacterium NSM2-1 | reverse complement strand
ACGGCAACGTAACCAATCACTCGCTACCGTCAGTCTTTTATTTTTCGTTGTAACAAGTCTTATGCAGCTTCGACGAAAGCGGTGCTTCCGAACCATTTGCCGAAGAAATGCCACAAGAAGTATATTAAGATACTCACGAAACCAGAGAAGAACGCTGATACTGGAGCAACGTCTTTACCGAAAGTTCTCAGTGTACCTTTTTCAACCATTCTGATGTATTCAGGTGTACCAGTTCTAACATAGTGGTAACCTTGTAAGTCAGCCAGAGTCATCATCATGCCGTTATATTCAACAGGAACATGTAATGGAGCAATGATTGGCCAGTTACCTGGATAGAACAACAGACCCCATGCCAAACCGCCAATAACCGCAGTTAATGTCATACTGCCTGACAGCATCAAGATACAATCAAGTACAATGGCACCTGGCATCAGGTTTGATGGGAAACAGAAGTTTACTGGGAAATATGTCCAGCCCCAGAAGTTCAGGTATCTGTTGACCCACTCACCCAGGAGCAGACCTAATATAGCAATTACTGCACCAAAAGGCAGACGGTAGCGATACCACAAAATGGCTTGAACAGCGGCAGGGAAAGTGATTGAAACGATTGGAGCTACGGTTACCCATAGACGTCTATCTTTCCAGTCGGTCCAGAAATCCCAGTCACCACCAGTCAACATATAGTGAATGTGATAACCGCCGAGAATAACGAAGAACAATGTAAAACAGATCATCCAGTCAAATGTACGTGAAACTTTGACGGCTTCAGCACGTGACCTGACAGCTGATTGAGATGCGCTCATTAGCTTACCTCCTAAAGGATTTAAAATTATTTTTATTAATGACTATCTTCCATTTTACTGCTTCGTCGTGAAAAAAGACGAAGCAGCGAAGGAGATAGTTATTACAGTTTACTTGAATTACGCCAAGTCTTTTTTCAGAAGTTTAGCTATTGCTTGAACTTCGATGTTTAGAACACCTAATACACCCAAAGCAGCCCATCCGAAGAATACGAAGCCGTAGTGTAAAGGAGCAACAAACAACTCTTCCATGAACCAGAAAGTGTGACCCCATTCATTCAAGCCAACATTTGGCAGAATCATGAAAGGACCAACTACTGCTACCATGTACTGTAAGGACAAGCCTTTTTGATAGGTAGGCAATCTTGTTTTTGCATACAAGAAAGCTGCACCACCAGTAATGATATAGATTGGATAGCTCAAATAGAATTCAATGATGTGACTTGGTGTAAAGTCAGTATCACGAACAATAGTTTGATGCCATGTGCCATCTTGCTCTGTAAAGTAGCTAGCGCCATAATAAATAGCCCAAGCATACATTACCAACCAAGTCCAATGAGTAAAGTGTCTTCTCAACTCTTCTCTTGGAGTGATTGACATGACTTTACGGTCACGAGATTTCCAGATGTAACCCCACAGGATACCTGCAGTTGAAACTTCCAGAACGAACTCGATATAAAGGAAGTTCATCCAGTATGTTTCGAATTCGGGCGCAAATGAGTCAAGACCAGCTGACCAGCCATAGACACCTTCGTACCAACGGACCCAAGCGTAAAACACGATATACAGCAAAGAGCCGAGTATCATATTTCTTTTGTTTAACAGCGGTGCTTCCGCAGCATCAGCTTTCACTGATTCAGTTGTAGCTGCCATTTCTACCTCCTAAAAATTAACAAATCCCCGGCCTATTGACCAGGACTCTATAGTACAACTCCGTTTTCCCACCCCCCTCCTTTAACAAATCAGGATTGAAGTGCCACCAAGTCAATTTAGTGAGATATCAGTCTACCAGTTCAAGTAACCTTGTCAAGTCAAAAACAACCTCCAATTTCATTTATCTGCAAATATTTTCTCCTTTATCAAATTTACCTACTCTTAATATATTGATTTCTGTTAAAATTCTTTGATACATTTCGATGATAACTCCTAATTCAACAACCTAAATTTTATGAAAAAATACCGAATCTTATTAATAATCGCCGGATTAGCAATTCTACTTTTAAGTCAATATAAGCTTATCATGCCTTTTATTTACAAGGTCGTTTCATCGGATCTTTTTCTTGTTGACAGCAAAGACCAGGCCAGCCAATTACCCATCTCAACACCCCTATCTGGAATTGCTTTCATGCATTGTAATAACTACATTAAATCCGAACTCGGATCTGATGTATCTGTCGCCTTCCCTGAAAAACCGCTTAATGCATGGACCCTTGGCAATTATCAGTATCTCATTAGCGCTGAAGTCACCATCACTAGCGATACCACTAGCACCAAAAAATATGTTTGTCGCATCACTTACAATAACGGCGACAATGAGGAAGGCGCTCTTGATTTCGAAAACTGGTCCATTATAGGGATGTCAGGCTTGGATGATTTATAAAATCCGCTACTAAATCAATAGTTAGAAACGTTAATCCCAGCGATTATCCCTGACCTGTACTTTTCCATTTTCAATTCGCACTGGGAAACAGGCGATATTTTCATAGGCGGGCGGAGATTTTACCGCCCCGGTTTTTACGCAAAAGCGAGCGCCATGACGGGGACAAATAATCTCATCGCCTTCCAATGTACCGCTGGCGATTTCCGCGCCGTCATGGCTACATACATCTTCAATAGCATAAAAAGCGTCTTCGATTTTAAATACTGCGATATCCGTCCCATCGACATCAATAACGATATTTTCGCCATTCGCTAATGTGTGTTCATCAATCACATCTACCCAATCAGACATTCTCTAACCTTGAATCCTTAACTTGAACTTGTGGATGCGGATCGTAATCCGCCTTGAGACTGAAGTGTCGCCACTGTGTAACCTTTAGCCTTTAAAATAAACATCATATCGTAACAACTTGCCCTGAAAACTTTCATTGGGCTTGCCGCCCAGGGGTTCCGCATAGTCCGGGCTTTTTACCACGACGCGCTTTCCGGCAGCCGTTAAAGCCGCTGCAAAAAGCTGTTCCTTGTCTTCATCATCCCCCAACAGATCGCGCAAGATCATCATGGACTTTTTGGCTAACGCGGATTTTTTTCGCTTGGGCGGAAACATGGGATCAAGATAAACACAATCCGGTCTGGTTTCCAAGTTTGCTAACAGGTCGATGGCATTGCCTGTGAGTAGCCACGGAGGTTGCAGATTAAGCTTCTGCATCCAGTCCTGTTGCGCCAGGCGGATAAAGCCGTCTGTTAGCAATTCTGCCATGACCGGCGAACGCTCTATACATAACAGTTCATAACCCATACGAAAAATATGCAAGCTATCCTGACCCCAGCCAGTAGTGGCATCAATAACTGTTCTGGTTTTTCGCCCGAGTGCCTGCGCTAAAGCACCTTGCTTGGGTGCTGGCCATGAACGCTGCTCACCATTACGTGGCTCTATATCGACAACCAACCCACCCTTTTTAAGCAGCTCTTTATCGATTAGTTTTAGACAACCATCGCGCCAGATTAAAAAGAACAGCTCTTGATTATCAAAACCGTTCTCTGATGAATTTCTTAGCGGTACAGCCAATCTTTCTGCAAGTTTCTGGAATGATTGAATATCGCCCTGCCCCTGGTAAAGTACCGCCAGTTTTCCGGTG
>NQJI01000186.1 GCA_002256705.1 Methylococcaceae bacterium NSM2-1 | reverse complement strand
GTTACCGAGACGGATTTATAGTTGCCCAGAAAAGTTTTTTCTCGCGGTTGTTCCCTACACCGGAATATCCGCTGTAGGGCGTGCTAAATTTATTTATAATCTGTGAATCTGTGGCAACTGTGACAGGGAGTATTTTTTGCAAGTATCCCTATTCCTCAGGGCCATAACATTTGGGATAGTCAATACAGACATTACAGGATGGCGCGCGACACAAATACAAACCTTCTGCTTCGCAAAGTTGTTTATACAGGAACTTTTTCCATTTCATATCCTTGTCATTTTTTGCGGCCAGTTCCGGAAAATTGTATTGCAGCATGGCGCTCAATTGTGAGCGCGACAAGAGCCCTAAATCCTGCCATAAGTGATCGCTACCCAGACAACCGGCTACGATAATGGCAATCATCCAATCCATTTCAAGGGTATAAGGCCTGCAGTATTGCTTTAGCAGATTAACCAGATCTTCTTTTTCCAGCATACGGCTAAAGTCCAGCTTACTACCCGATGGCGCCAGTTCCGGAAGGGTGCAGTCATGCAAATAAGAGTATTTTAATTGCTTGAACTGATCTGACTCCAACCCCAGATGATCGGGCAAAACGCCTTTCCCGGCACACCAACTGGCTACCATACAGGCCAACCATTCGTGATTAGGCGACATTTTGGGCATTGATTTTAACCGGGAATAGATCTGATCCCGGTCATCCTGGAGTTGGAGAGCGGCATACATGATTAATATTCGACCAGAATATCTTCATCCCTGACGATCATCTGACAAGCCAAACGCCAGGGCGAAGGCAGGTCATCAACAATCATTTGTTCCATTTCTTCCTTGCTGATTTTGCCGCTTACTCGCAAGACCTCTTTTTCCTTTTCTGTTAAAGGGCCGCCCATGCGCTGGTGCTTATTATGATCAACACTGCTGACTTTCACCAGGCAGGTGCCGCACTCTCCATCCTGACATTCGTAATTGATCGGAATTTTGTTTTCCCGCGCCAGTTTGAGCAGTGATTCGGTATGACTGCCGGCAACTGCATAGACGGTTTTATCCCGGTATTCGGGATTTGAAAAAGTAACTAAAGCCATGATTTGCTCCTAATTAAGTGTAATATGCTGTCGTCTGGTTCCCATGTTTTCGCGTGGGAACGGGAAACGTGGCAACCTACCAGTTCCCCTCTTTGAAAAAGAGGGGTTAGGGGAGACTTTTTTAAATAAATCCAATCCCCCTCAATCCCCCTTTTCAAAGGGGAAGCGAATACTTACGAAATGTGTATTTTTAAACCGGCTTGACTCGAATTGCTCCACCCAGAACCTGAGCCTGACATGCCAGCCGATTATGTTTACCTGCCATATTTTCCCGCAGGACTTTATCTTCAAGCACTGACGGCTCGGTCAGATTGTTCCAGCCTTCCGTTACTTTCGTAATACAGGTGCCGCAATCGCCTTCACGGCAGCCATAAGTAATGCCTGAACCCACTTTTTCTGAAATTTCGATAAGCCGGGTTCCCGCTGGTGCGGTAACGGTGACGTTTATATCTTCAAAGGTAATCGACGCTTTCGCCATTTCTACTCTCCTGATGTGTTAAAAAAATATTAGGCAAGCTCAGCCATATCAATCACTTTGGCTTGCCTTAAACCCATTAGATCCTGAGCCATTTCCTGCCCGAATTCCCGGCAGACCCGGATTTCTTCTTCCGTCGGAATTAACTTGATGCGTATTCCCGGAATCGGAACACGCAACTTGAGCCCTCGTAAACGATCCTCAACCATTTTCACGCCTTCTCCGCTCCAGCCATAAGAACCGAAGACGCCACCCAGTTTTGACTTGAGATTGACGACTGCCAATGAGGACAATAAATCCCACACGGGTTTAACCGCGTCACCATTGATGGTTGGCGTTCCAAAAATCAGGCCGTCCGCGCCTTCTATTAAATCCACGAAGGGGGCTATCTCGCTCCCTTCCAGGTCATATAACGAGACGCGGACATGGTCAACAGACATTGCTCCTTCATAAATGGCTTCGGCCATGCGCCGGGTATTGCCGTATGAACTGATGTAAAAGATCAACAGGGTTTTTTCGCCGGCACTGATTTTGCTTTGCAAGGCGGAACGCGATAATTCGCGATAGCGTTGTACATAGCGCTGGGGTTGATCACGTAACAGGGGACCATGTGCGGGCAAGATAGCAGTCAATGGTAGCAAAGGCTCAATCAGATCCAGTGCCCGGTTTACATAGTCTTTAAATGGCCGCATGATGTGGGCATAGTAATATTCAAACGAAAAGCGAAAGTCGCCGACTTCATCGTTAAATAAACGCACATCACAAAAATGACAGCCAAAAACATCGCCTGAAAACAGGGTTTTTTCTTCCGCCAAATAGGTGCACTGTGTATCCGGCCAATGTAAATACGGGGTATGAAAAAATTCCAGGCTTCTGTCACCCAATGACACCTTGTCGCCGGTCATTACCGGCGTAAAATAAAATTCATCCTGCTTTAACAAGGCCTTGAGCATGGTTTGTGCTTTCTGGGAAATGTAAAGTTGCGCTAGTGGCGCCCGGCGCATCAGTTCGGGCAAAGCGCCGGTATGATCAGGTTCCAGATGGTTCAGGACGATGACTTTGATTTCGTCATAATTGGCTACCGACTCCAAACGGGCAAAAAAATCATCGGCAAAATTCTCTTTGACGGTATCAATAACCGCAACGCCTTCACTGCCTCTAACCACATAGGCATTGTAGCTGGTGCCGTTGGCTGTTTTCAGAATGATGTCAAAGGTGCGTAAACTCGGATCCAGAGCGCCTATCCAGTATACCCGTTCCGATAATGCGACTGCCTGGGGGACGCCATCAACCGTTAATAACGGTAGCTTACTCATGACCGCAGCTTGCTTGTGCAAGCGGTCGAGGACAACTCTCAAAATCCGGAGTTATCTCGATTTTTTGTAAACCTATCCAGTTATCAACCGCTTGCTGATCGAATCCTGCCATCAAGCTATCGCCCACTTGCATTAAGGGACGGCGTATTAACAAGGGATTTCCCAGCATCAGCGCTATCGCTTGTTGTTCTGTCAGCTTATCAGGTTCAATCTCGCCGTGTTTGATCGCGGGTGCGCTGTAATTGAACCAATCCCGTACTGCCAGCGCACCGAAAAATGTCCGCAAGCGCTCAGGCTGCCAGGCTTCAGCTAATAAATTCTTTGCTACAACCTGATGTCCTGCTGCCGCTAACAGTTTCTTTTGCCGGGTATTGTTAATACAGCCGGGTTTTTCATAGAAATAGACAGTAGCCATCAGGATGTCCTGTTAGTGGGACTGTAGCTCAGCCATGGCTTCCGCCATTCTTTCCGGCGGAATACCCGTTAAGGAGCCGGGCGGATTAATCTCCTCGCCCAGTGAATTCAATATCGCACCTTCAATCGGGCAGATACTGGCGCATTGATAGACCGGAAAGTCACCTTCGCATTCGGTACATTTTTTAGGATCAACCAAAAAATGCGGTTTGGCCTCATAAATGGCTTTACTTGGACAAACCGGCTCGCATGCAAAACAATTAACGCAAGACTCAATAATTTTTACTGCCATCACAAACTCCTGGTGTAGGGTACGCATCGCGTACCTT
>NQJI01000185.1 GCA_002256705.1 Methylococcaceae bacterium NSM2-1 | reverse complement strand
TTACATGGACGAGGCCGAGCGCTTTGACTGGCTGGTGGCGATGGATGCAGGCAAGATCCTCGCCACCGGCACCGCGAACGAACTGCGTGCGCAGACCGGCGCCGACACGCTGGAAGCGGCCTTCATCCGTCTGCTGCCGGAGGAAAAACGGAAGGACCACAAAACCGTGGTGATTCCACCGCGAGACACCAGCGGGGAACCTGAAATTGCCATCGAGGCGCATCATCTGAGCATGCGCTTCGGCGATTTCACCGCCGTCAATAACGTCAGTCTGCGCATCGAGCGCGGCGAGATCTTTGGCTTTCTCGGCTCCAACGGCTGCGGCAAATCGACGACAATGAAAATGCTCACCGGCCTGTTGCAACCGAGCGAAGGCGATTCGCTGCTGTTCGGCCAGGCTGTCGATGCCGGCAATCTGGCCACGCGCAAGCGCGTGGGCTACATGTCGCAGGCGTTCTCGCTGTACTCAGAGCTGACCGTGCGCCAGAATCTGGAGCTGCACGCCCGCCTGTTTCACTTACCAAATGCCGAGATTCCCACCCGCATCGCCGAGATGGCTCAGCGTTTCGGGCTCGGTGCTGTCATGGACAGCCTTCCCGACGGCCTACCTTTGGGTATCCGCCAGCGCTTGTCGCTGGCGGTGGCGGTGATCCACAGGCCGGACCTGCTGATTCTCGACGAGCCGACATCCGGCGTCGATCCAGTGGCGCGGGACGGTTTCTGGGAGTTGATGGTCGAACTCGCCCGCCGGGACCAGGTCACGATCTTCATATCCACCCACTTCATGAACGAGGCCGAGCGCTGCGACCGCATCTCGCTGATGCACGCAGGCAAGGTGCTCGCCAGCGACGCCCCGGCCAAGCTGGTGGAAAACAGCGGCCACGCCACGCTGGAAGAAGCCTTCATCGGCTATCTGAAGGAAGCAAGCGGGCTCGACGACGAACCGGCGACAGAGGCCCCAGCCGCCAGAACAGTCGCCCAAACCTCGGCTCCGGCACATAGCCACTTCGCCCGGCCCGGAGCACGCTTCAGCCTGTTGCGCTTGTTCAGCTACACGATACGCGAAGCGCTGGAATTGCGCCGCGACCCCATCCGCGCGTCTATAGCGCTGTTCGGCACGCTGTTTCTGATGGTCACGTTCGGCTACGGCATCAGCGTGGATGTCGAAAACCTGCGTTTTGCCGTGCTCGACCGCGACCAGACCATGGCCAGCCGCAACTACGCGCTAGACCTTGGCGGCTCGCGCTACTTCATCGCAAAACCGCCCATCGCCGACTACGATGAACTCGACCGGCGCATGCGCAGCGGCGAACTGAGTTTGGCCTTGGAAATACCCCCCAATTTCGCGCGCGATCTTGCACGCGGCAACCCGGTCAAGATCGGGGCGTGGATAGACGGGGCGATGCCCACCCGCGCCGAGACCGTGCTTGGTTACGTGCAGGCCATGCACCAGGGCTGGCTGCTCGAACAGGCGCGCCGCCATGAACCCGGGCGCGTCCCCGCCGGAGTGATGACCATCGAAACGCGGTTTCGCTACAACCCCGACGTCAAGAGCCTGCCGGGCATCGTGCCGGCAGTGATCCCGATGCTGCTGATCCTGATTTCGGCCATGCTCAGCGCGCTGAGTGTAGTGCGCGAAAAGGAGCTAGGCTCTATCCTCAACCTTTACGTGACCCCAGTGACCAAGCTGGAATTCCTGATCGGCAAGCAGCTGCCCTACATCGCCTTAGGGATGATCAACTTCTTCTTAGTCTGCGCGCTGGCCGTGTCCGTTTTCGACGTGCCGCTCAAAGGTAGCTTCCTGCTGCTGACCTTGGCCGCGCTGCTTTATGTGACGTCCGCCACCGGTATCGGCCTGCTGATGTCGGCCTTCGTCCGTAGCCAGATCGCCGCCATCTTCGCCACCTCGATCGCCACGATCATTCCGTCCAACCGTTTTTCCGGCATGATCGACCCGGTGTCGTCGCTGGAGGGCGGAGCGCGCTTCGTCGGCGAGGTTTTTCCGGCCACGCACTTCGTGACCATCTGCCGCGGCGTCTTTTCCAAAGCACTCGGTTTCGCCGACCTTAGCCCATATTTGCTGCCACTCGCCCTCGCCATCCCGGTGATCTTAGGGCTTAGCGTCTTGCTGCTGAAGAAACAGGAGCGTTAGCCTTGCACACCTGGCTCAATATTTTCCATCTTGGCGTCAAGGAACTGCGCAGCCTCGGGCGCGACACCGTCATGCTGGTGTTGATCGTGTTCTCGTTCACCGGCCAGATCTACTTGACGGCTACCGGCGTCCCCGGAGTGCTGCACAAGGCGCCGATCGCCATCGTCGATGAAGACCGCTCGCAACTGTCGATACGCATCGCCAACGCGTTTTATCCGCCCTACTTCCTGACACCGGCGTTCATAGCCCCCGACGACATCGACCCCGGCATGGATGCGGGCCTTTACACCTTCGTCCTGGACATACCGCCCAATTTCCAGCGCGACGTGCTGGCCGGACACCAGCCGGCAATACAGCTCAACGTCGATGCCACCCGCATGTCGCAGGCCTTCATCGGCAACGGCTATGTGCATAACATCGTAGGTGCCGAGGTGGCGGCCTTCGTGCAGGGCCATAGCGCGGCCGCAACCCTGCCCGCCGAGCTTGAAGTGCGTGCCCGCTTCAATCCGAACCTCGACCCTGTGTGGTTCGGCTCGGTCATGGAACTCATCAACAGCATCACCATGCTGTCCATCATCCTCACCAGCGCGGCGCTGATCCGCGAGCGCGAGCACGGCACGATTGAGCATTTATTGGTGATGCCGCTGACCCCGTTCGAAATCATGATGGCCAAGGTGTGGGCCATGGGCCTGGTGGTGGTCGTGGTGGCGACGGCGTCGATCGTCTCCGTCGTGCAGGGGGTGCTCGAAGTGCCCATCGAAGGTTCGATCGGGTTGTTCGTCATGGGGATGGCGCTGCATCTGTTCGCCACCACGTCGATGGGCATCTTTCTCGGCACGGTCGCGCGTTCGATGCCGCAGATGGGCCTGTTGATGATCATCACGCTGCTGCCCTTGCAGATGTTGTCCGGCGGATACACCCCGCGCGAGAGCATGCCCGTACTGGTGCAAAACATCATGCTGGTGGCACCGACCACCCATTTCGTGTCACTCGCCCAAGCCATTCTTTACCGCGGGGCCGGTTTCAGCATCGTCTGGCCGCAGTTTCTCGCCCTGATCGCGATCGGCAGCGTCTTTTTCGTGCTGGCGCTGAGCCGCTTCCGCAAGACAATCAGCTCGATGGCCTGATCCGCCTCGCCCTCTCCATGAGAACCGTGCCCGTTAACATCAGTCTTCATAAGATCCTCAATTTACATTGCTCTACAGGCAAAGTAAGAGCGAGATAAGCAGCGGCTCATGGCGGCAGGGCAAACGCTGCTCTGGAACAAAGTACCGGCAATCAGCGAAGCTTGGAACCGACAGGCCTGCTGGCGTTGAAATGCCTTATGGGCGCCAACGTAAGGTAGGCAACGCTCCGCTTGGCCGCAGCGGAAACAGCGAAAGCCCTGAGGTCAGCGAGCCTGTTCCAGCGCATCCTCGCATTGCGCCTCGGTGCCAAACTGTTGCAGAAATGCGGGCAAAGACAAGCAAGTTGGAAT
>NQJI01000184.1 GCA_002256705.1 Methylococcaceae bacterium NSM2-1 | reverse complement strand
GAAAAATATCTGCCCGCAGCAATGGTGGCTTTCCTCACCCCGGATACTGACCCGTTTACCGAAAGTTTGTCTGGTTCCGCCGAATCGCTACGTTCGGCGCTTCCCATTCCGGTTGCAGCATTTGAAAAGGCGCTGGCAAAACGTCCACAGGCTAGTCAACAATCGGCAAATGCAGTGCAGTTGCGGGATTTCATGATTCAGATTCTTTTTGAATGCAAGCAGATTGATTAATCAACCACGAAGACACGAAGTTTTTCTTTTTGAACTCCTTGTGTCTTCGTGTCTGTATGTCTCAAGTTAACGACTGAGGGGCAGGCTTTTTTAACCATCAGAATATGTGACTGAAGTTTCCCAATAAATGGAACAGTAAATTGGCGTTATATGTGGGCTGTAGGGATTTTTGAAAGGGTTTGCGAAATTGTTAGCAAACCCATTAAAAAATAACCCATCAAGCCTGGATACTCCCCAAAAAATGGGAAACTTCAGTATGTGATAAAGGTAGGCAGAAAAGCGTTGCCCACACGGATGAATTCTTTATCGCAATGACGGCCCCTGAATCAAGCTGCCGATTGCTTGCCCAAAAGAGGCGCCCAGTTTGCCTGCCATTTTGTCAATCAAACTTCCTTGCTGGGTAAAGTCAACCAGTTTTTCTGCGCCGATAATATCCCTGGCGACGTGATCATCATTACCAAAGCCATCAGCAACGCCCAGTTTAACGCCTGCTTCTCCCGTCCAAACCAGGCCGGAAAACATATCAGGCGTTTCTTTAAGCCGATCACCACGTCCTGCTTTAACTGCTCCTATAAATTGCTGGTGAACTTGATCTAATAAGCCCTGCATATATCGGGTTTCGTCTTCTTTGGGCGGTGAAAAAGGATCAAGCATGGCTTTATGTGCACCTGCCGTTAGCAGTCGACGTTCTACGCCCAGTTTTTGCATACCATCTACAAAACCAAAGCCTTCCATCAGTACGCCGATTGAGCCGATAAGACTGGATTGATTGACAAAAATCTTGTCACTGGCCGATGCAATATAATAACAACCCGATGCACAAATATCGCTAACCACGGCATAAACCGGCAAATCAGGATGTTCTTTTTTTATGTTTCTTATCTCTTCATAAACATAAGCCGATTGCACAGGGCTGCCACCCGGAGAATTTGAATGCAGAATAATGCCTTTGGTATTTTTGTCCTTTACTGCGTCTCTTAGGCTTTCGATAATACTGGCCGCATTGGCATCTTTGTCTTCGGCAATGATACCCACCACGTCAATGACAGCCGTATGATATTTACTGTCAACACCGAGATCCTGTTTAATTTTGGGATAAATCGCCATTCCAAACATAACAAATAAGTAAATAAATACTAATGACTTGAAAAAAACACCCCAACGTCTTGCTCTTGTTTGTTCTGTTACAGCGGCTAACGCCAGTTTTTCAATAATTTCACGTTCCCAGCCGGATTCTCTAACGTCTGTTTTAATCGGATTGTCTTGTTGATTTTCCATGACTTCTTAACCTTAAATAATGTTCAGTAATTCAGTTGGCTGTTGCAAGCACAGTAACGGTTTGTATTGTTGTAAGAATTCTTCTGAGTGTGTGCCACATGACACAGCAATAGCAGAAATATGGGCATTGAGCGCCATTTGCAAGTCATGTATGGAATCACCCACCATCAACGAGCGTTCCTTTGCGGCATTGGTATGCTGAATAATCTCGCGTAACATTCTCGGATCCGGCTTGGATGCTGTTTCGTCAGCACAGCGGGTAATACAAAACAGCCCTTCTGTTCCTGTAGCCTGTAATGCCTCTTGTAGACCGGCTCTGGTTTTCCCGGTAGCAACAGCGAGTTGATAGCCAGTTCCATTTAAGTGCACTAACATCTCATAAACGCCTGGAAACAAATCATCTCTGCTGATTTGTTTCGAAAAATATTTCTGGCTGTAACAGGCAACCAATTGCTCCTGCGTTTGCTCGTCCACTTCAGGAAACAGCGTTTGCATTGCCCTGTAAATGCTTAAGCCAATCACATCCTTTGCCGCCTGAGGCTCAGGAATGGGGCAATCATATTGTATTGCTGCATGTTGCAGGCAACTCGTAATCCAGTCTATCGAATTGATTAAGGTGCCGTCCCAATCAAAGATAATCAAATCAAACCTGTTCTTCATGTTTTAACAAATTTTCCAGTTGCGAAGGTAAAGGGGCTGAAATGCTCATGAGTATGCCGGTAACAGGGTGCTGAAATTTTAATGTTTCCGCATGGAGAAACATACGTTTGTAACCTTTGTTTTTAAAAACTTTATTGACCTCATCCAGGCCATAACGTTCATCGCCGACGATAGGATGACCCAAGCTTGCAGCATGAACCCGTATCTGATGGGTACGTCCGGTTTTTGGAGAGGCTTCAACCAAAGTCGCGTTACGGAATAATTGCAAGCGTTTGAATAGTGTTTCAGCTGCTTTGCCGGATTGACTGATCACCACTATGCGCTCGCCGCCTTTGCTGACATTTTTTAACAAGGGCGCGGTTACCACCAGTTTTTTTCTGGCCCATTGCCCTGATAACAAGGCCAGATAGGTCTTATGAACCTGATCATCCCGAAAAAGTTCATGTAATTTACGCAAGGCACTCCGTTTTTTGGCTATCAAGAGACAGCCGGAGGTATCTTTATCGAGTCGATGCACCAGCTCTAAAAAATGCGCTTCAGGTCTCATCAGGCGTAGTCCTTCGATAATGCCGGAACTTACACCGCTGCCACCATGCACAGCAAAACCGGCCGGTTTGTTCACGATCAGGAAACCCTCATCTTCGTACAATATGCCCTGTTGCAACGCCGCTTGCAAACCCTGTGGAACATACGATTCTTCGCTGCGTTCGGCCACCCTGACCGGAGGGACTCTGACTATATCACCTGCAACCAGGCGGTATTTGACATCAACGCGACCTTTATTAACTCTTACTTCGCCTTTTCTTACAATTCGGTAAATATGACTCTTAGGTACCCCTTTTAAACGGGTAATTAAAAAATTGTCCAATCGTTGGTCGCAATTGTCTTCAGTAATTTCGACAAATGCGACTTGGGGTAACGCGCTTTCTTCTATGCTCATAGTGCAAATAATACCAGTATCTGGTGATGATTGATTCTTTAAAATTGATGTAGGACGATAAGGTTGTTATATTAAGCAAGTTTTTATAAAAAACATACTTTAGCTCTGCGGATTTCAACAATGAAACTGGTTTGGAGCGACTAAATGAAGATTAAAACAACAATTATTACGTAATTATCTCTTCATTATAAGATTTTCGGGTTCATCGTACGACCCTAGACGCACGATTTTTAACACCTGTTTAAAACAGAATTTACCACCAAAGACTGAAATAAATATTAACTTAGTATCTGTCCGCGCTCACTATCTGACTTCACCGGTTGAAGCCTAAAATAACGACAAAAATGCGCAGATGACGGAACATAAGACCGTAAAAACTAAGCTGATTGCGTTATTGGTTAATCCTATCGCTTCGTGTTTGTATTGACATATAAATTGATGCGATGACCAATACCAGTCTGATTCAGTAAAATCTGACAATGGAGCAGGAAACAACAAGGATAATTGAATGAAAAGAATGCTTATCAATGCTACGCAGGCAGAAGAACTGC
>NQJI01000183.1 GCA_002256705.1 Methylococcaceae bacterium NSM2-1 | reverse complement strand
CGAGACAATGCTGGATTCATAACCCAGGTTACCAGAAGGGTGCGAGCAAACATAGTGGCGCAGGCTGTTAAAATGCCAGCCGCTAACACGTTTTCCATGTTTGGATATTGCGTTGATAACTTTGACAGATTAAGAGTAACGGCTGTCGAAGAGACCATTCCCCCTAATGCACCAGTCAAGACCGGCCCATGCTGATTACCGACTATCTTGATGGCAAAATAGCCAAGATAGGAAATACCTGCAATTAGTACAACCATCCACCAAATTTGATAGGGATTAAAGGCGGCCCAGGGGCCATAGCCCTGATCGGGTAGTATCGGGAGCATAACGACCGAGATCAGCAACAATTTCAACGTTGCATCCAATTCATGCTGTTCCAGTTTTTTCATCCAACCGTGGAGCAAGGGCTTAAAACCGAGCAGTGATGTAATAACCACGGCACTTGCAGAAGCAAGCGTAATATGACCGAAAACAGTTAACGCACCCAAAATAAAGGTGATCAGCGATGCAATGATACTGGTGATACTGAAATCTTCAAATTTGTCGACACTTTTACTATAAGCGATCAGCAAGACCGATGTCAGACCCAGAAAGGCAAACCCCACCAAAAAAGGGTCTGCTTGCTGAGCCAGGATACCCGACAAGCCGCCCAGCAAGCAAATCATCCCGTAAGTACGCAGACCTGCAACTCGCATACCCTCATCCCGGCCACGGGTATGCCAGCCACGCTCCAGACCGATTAGCAGACCTATCGCTAATGTAATACCCAGATACTTGAAATTTTCCAGTTCAGTCATGTGTAAATCCGGAACATTAGCAATAATCCTAAAAATTCAGGGTCAATGTAATACTTTGGGTACACTCAAGTGCCCAAGCCTTTGGACAAGAATACTGTCAAAGTAAATCCGTTCGTCCTGACCCTTCGATTGAGCTCAGGACTAAAGGCCTTGACGAAGGATGAACCGAGAAAGTCAAGCAGAATGATAGTCTGCCAGTCTTGGAATCTACTCCACAAAGAGCCAACATAATTATATGGCGATACCGTGAAAGTACATCTTTCAATTTCAAGAGTGATAAGAGCTTCTCCATGCTGGTTAAGGAATGGGATTGAAATAATGCGGACAACTGACACAGGATTTTTATTCGTATTCTACGACTGCAAGGATGCAGGAGGTAGAGCAACGCATGGAGAAGTTGCCAAGGCATATCAACTTAGCTCTAGCAAGCTATGTCACTGTTGCTACAACGCAGAAGACGAATAAAAAAGTCAATGTGTTCAAGTTATAAAATTATCATTCCTAAGTTTGCCGGCTTATAAAACACTATGCTCCTGGCATATTTTTTCACTGTCGCTTTGGCTGAGCTGTTCCTTGGTTAAGCCACAGCTAAAACCGCCTGATGTTTTGGTGAAATATTGACAGGTTTTGCACTGGCCAAATGATTGAGATTTATTGGCTTTTTGCAACGCCGTTAGTGCTTTCATGAACATTTCTTCATTATTAATAAAGTTGTGTTCTTTAAATAATGATGCAGCCTGATTAAATAAATCAGAGGTTCGAGCCTGCTTTAAAACAGCGATGCCTTCGGCCAGAAGACTTAGATGTACCATACGCCGGTCGGTAACATCAGTGGTTTTTTTTATAAAGCCTTTATTTACCAGTAACAACAACGTTTGGGAAACTGTTCCACGGGTCATACCAAGATAATTGGTCAATGCTGCCGGTGTATCGCTATAGCGGTTACAACGTGATAAATAGTCCAATACCTGTAAGTGTACCGGTTGCAAACCCAATTCTGTACATTTTTTACGTTCTTCTGAACGGATTAACGCAGCCATGCGTTCAATCAAGTCAAAAACATCAACCCTTTCCATAGCACCCATATAAACAATGATTTAGTAAGTTGACAATAGTGTTTATAGTAACATAATACCTTCAAGTATCGAATCGATATTGTTATATTAGCAATCTTGGAATGCAATTATTTATTACCGTGGGGTGAAGTTATTGTTTATGTGTGGTCCAACGGCTTATTGATTTGACTTCAACATTATTTTTCTTCATCTTTATCTAAACGATTTTACAGGAGGCTTTATGCCCATTTCACATGTATTTGACACTTATGCAAAAACAAGCAAAGGTAAAACTATGCACTTTGATGTTGTGCTCAATGAACAAGATCAGCAAAAAGCGTTAAACTACGCTAAAGAATGGTTAAAAACCATAGGCCAAGAGGACGCGACCGTAACCCCGGAAAACTGTTATTTTTGTCATAGCGTTGAAGCTCCCGCTGAGTTAAGGCAACAAATCGACGAGCTGGGGTATGCTATATATAAACTGGAAGGATGTCCAAAATAACAACCTCAAACTAAAAAAGCTATACTCAGTCAACTTCAACTTCCGGCGATCAAAAACTAATGAAATTGAAACTCGAAAAAATGAATGGTTGCAGTGTTATATTTATTCAGGAAGAAAGAATAGACGCGCATAATTCGGGTGAATTAAAGGAATATATTCTGCACATGATAGAACATGGCGAGATCAATATTATTGTCCAACTGGAAAGTGTACGCTTTATAGATAGCTCCGGTTTGGGCGCATTGCTATCGGGTTATAAAAATGCGGCAGCTAAATCCGGCAAGCTTGCTTTAGCATGTTGCAAGCAACAGGTATTATCAATGTTTGAGTTAACCCGTTTAAACAGGGTATTTGAAATTTATACCGATTTAAATGAAGCTTTTGAAAACGAAGCCTAGAGGTTGTGTATGTGTAATTCGGTTCTTCAGGTAGATGTAATCATCCCGACACAGACCAAATATCTGGATTTGATCGGTAGTATCGGTGAGCATATAGCGAAAGATCTCGATGATTTTTCTGGCGATCGGGAAGCTTTGGCTTATCATTTAAATCTGGTGTTAACGGAAGCAACCACTAATGCCATCAAACATGCCACACTCATGACCCCGAAAGACACTGTCAGGATAACCATTCATATTCAGGATAATGAACTGAATATCAAGGTTTATGATCATGGACAGGGCTTTGATCTGGAAACCGTGCCATTACCGGATTTTGACCAGCCTAAAGAAAGCGGGATGGGGCTCTATTTCATTAGAACATTAATGGATTCAGTAACTTATACAAAAAAAAGTGATTGCAATGTTTTGGAAATTATAAAACACCTATAACATCTTCCACTCAGGTTCCAGTTGCCAATAAAGAGATAGATTTATGGTGCGAGTGTTTTTTCCTTTGCCCATTTTTTAACGGTCACCCAGTGATCGTATCTATTGAATGAAGTTGCATTTTTAAAATAATCCTGACAACAGATAATTTAGACAATGAATAAACTGAATGGGCAATTGAATAAACTTACCATATCCTGGATGGTTTCATTTCAACAAATAGCTGAACGAGTTTTGGGAAAGGAAACCGGTAAACAGTTGTGGCAAAAATATCAATCAGCTTTCCCGATTGGCTATCAAACCCAAGTATCGCCACGTTCTGCTTTAAAAGACATACTACATCTCAACCGGCTATCAACCACAAAACATCAAGATATCAGTCTACATAAGCCTTATAAGGAAACAGAGCATTACCGGCTACATTTTTACAGTCAACAGGAACGTTTTTTGGATGAATATATTCCGGTTCTGGAAAATATGCACTTAAGA
>NQJI01000023.1 GCA_002256705.1 Methylococcaceae bacterium NSM2-1 | reverse complement strand
GATGCCGGTCATCATAATGGCCGACTGGATCGTCACCAGGTGCACGGACGAAACATTGGAAAGGAGCGGGCCCTTGGTGTAAGCCAAATCGTCCACGGCGATGATCACCAGGTCGAACAGGTTGCTCCCCAACAGGTCGCTGATGGCCATGTCCAACGCCCCTATTCTCAATGCCGAAAGAGTGACTGCCACCTCCGGCAAGGAGGTGGCCAAAGCCACAAACACCGTGCCTACGAAACTACTGTGCCAGCCCATGGCTTCGGCCAGATGTTCAGCCGTTACCGGTAGCCTGATGCCCATCAAGACCACTACTGCGGCTGCCAAAGAATAGAATGTCAGGGCTCTTGTCAAACTGATTTTTGGATAACGCTCGGCAATTTCCTCTACGACTTCCATGCGCTGGGCTTTCTCATAGCGAAAAACCGTGCGCACCGCAAAGATATAAAACAACACGATGATTGGCGTGTATAACCCGACATGCCCAAAACTCAGACTGACGCTGTTTTGGAACAAGACAATGTTGAATGCCACGAAACCGAGGAGCACAACCCCGAAACCGGCCGAGAGTATATGTCCCTGACTGATGCGGGTGTAGACCGAAGCTTCCCGATGCAGAAAATCCAGGAGTACAATCAGCAGCAAATTGAATACGCAACTGCCCAAGGCATCGCCTAGCGCGATGTCCGGAACGCCGACGTAGGTCACCGCACTGACACCGGTTACAAGTTCCGGCAACGAGGTAACCGTCGCAAGCATCGCGAAGCCTACCCAGGTTCCTCCCAGTCCCGTCTTTTCGGCGATGACATCTCCATAGAGGGAGAGAAAGTAACCGGAAGCCCCAATCATCAGAGCCAAGACGGCAAACTCAATGAAAATAGACCAATGCGTCATGAGAAATCCTGTATTTTAGCTAAGAAAATTAAGTCGAGAACTGCTTGATTGCGCTACCTATAGCGGATCTGTTTTTCTACACATGAAATTTCGGCACTCAAGAGCAGTTGGTGATCTGTACGTCAGGTTTCCATATCTGAGGAGTGTTCTTCTCGCTGTTGCTTGAGCCATGCCTGCCACACGGACAGCAAGACGGCCAGAATCACGGGTCCCAAGAAAAGGCCGACTGCACCGAAGGCATTGAGACCTCCAAGCACACCGAACAATACGACCAGAAAAGGCACCCGGCTGGCGCCACTGATTACCAGAGGACGAATAACATTATCTACTGTGCTAACCACCAGAAAACCCCAAAGTAACAGTCCTATTCCTGGCCAAAGCTGATCAGTAAGAATTAGCATGATGCCAAGGGGAAACCATACCAGTGTTGCTCCCATGGGAATCAGAGCCAGCAGTGCCGTAATTGCGCCAAACAGCACAGGCGCCTTGACGCCGGCAACAGTGTAACCAAATCCAGCCAGTAAACCCTGTCCCAGAGCCGCAAGTACCAGGCCATAAACTACGGCACGAGTAGTACTACCCGCGGCTTGCAAATAAACATGCTGATATTTGCCAAGAAAACGAACCAGCCCTTGCTGCAACTGTTTAATTATTTCCTTACCGTCACGAAAACAAAAAAACACCGTGACTAGAACAACACCCAGTTTTATGACGTTGTGACCGATACCACCGAGGAACTGAGCAAATCCACCCAACCATTGCTTTGCCCAATCGGCAAGTTGAGTTGCCACTTCCGCCCGGTCATTGATCAACCGATTCAGCCATTCCTGCAAATAATTGCCTAGCCAGGGTATGCGGCTAATAAAACTCGGCAGTTGATAAGGCCCTTGAGTAAAGTTACTCACCAGGCTTTGATAAGCGATTTTGGTCTCCTCCTGTAACATGGCGGCAAGCCAATAGATGATCAGAGAGATCACTGCTGTAATAATCGCCGTCATCACTGCCGCACTGAGACTGGCATGGTCTTTGAGTTGACGCCTCAGACATTGGTAAGGCGGCCACATGACATAGACGATAATTATTGCCCAAACAAGTGCGAGTAAAAATTCACGCAGCACCATAAAGCTCAGTATTAACAGACCAACTAAAAGAATACCTGGAATAAGGTACCGCATCGGTTTATTCCCTAATGAATCATTCATGACCATAGCCTAAAAAGTAATATGACAACCTGTTGTTCAGACTGGCTTGTATATAATGGATCAATAATCTTTGTTCCTTTCAGTAATAATCTCATTTTTTAATAAGTCAATGTGCTTTTGCGATTATAATAATGCGATTTGTCCGTATATTAAAACAGTCAGTTGCACCCAGGCAGGATAAGGAAATATCGATGGAGGCTTAGAAATAATGCAGACCCGCTAAAAATTCCGCAACCTATCTCTTTACCCCAAAAAACCGGGGGAACTTCAGATTACAATAAACCATAAGTGCCTAATGCAATATTTAACTATAGAAAAGTCGTGCCGCAATAATCAGGTAAAAAGCTTGTGATGATAAAGAGTCAACAGAAATGGATAACTAATCCGGGAAGCTTTAAAATGGAACGGTCGGGTTTATTCAAATACTTTGGGCTGATACTATTGTTTAGCATGCTTACGGGTTGTTCAGAACAGGCCATTCAAAAGCTTGAAGGTTCTGCGCAGGGGACGACGTATCATATCAGTTACTGGTCCGAATTACCGATGGATGGCAATGATATTGAAACCAGTATTAAAAACGAACTCGATAATATCGACAAAACGCTTTCTAACTACCGACCTGACTCGATCATAGAGACCTTCAACAGTACCGAAAACACGGACAGCCAAGAGGTCGGCAACGAAATTGTATCATTGGTGCGTATCGCACACACCGTTCATCGGGCCAGTCAGGGTTGTTTTGATTTAACGATCAAACCTTTGTTCGAGTTATGGGGTTTTCGGGGCGATGAGCTGACTATTCCAAACGATGCTGCAATCCTTAAAACATTGAGCCAAATCGGTATGGAAAAGCTGGAAGTAATCGATGAAACCCACTTGCGTAAAACACAATCAGATTTGAAAGTCGATTTGTCGTCCATCGCGCAAGGCTATAGTGTTGGGAAAGTCAGCAGGGTTCTGGAACAAAAAGGCATTAAGAATTATCTGGTCGAGATTGGTGGCGAACTGAAAACCCGAGGCCACAAGCCGGACTCACAAGCTTGGCGCATTGCTGTAGAAAGACCTCTGCCGGGCGAGCAGGTCATGCAAAAAATTATTACCATGCCCAAGGAGTCACCGATTGCAGTCATGACATCAGGCACTTACAGGCATTATTTCGATCACGAGGGACAGCGGTACAGTCACATTCTTGATGCCCGCACAGGGAGACCGGTTTCTCATGACCTGGTTTCCATCACGATCATTCATGAAGACCCAACCATTGCTGACGCCTGGGATACGGCACTGCTTTGTCTCGGTCAAAAAGAGGGGATGAAAGTCGCCAATGCAGAAAAAATCCCCGCACTTTTCATTCAGCAGCAGAACAACGAACTTATCGAATCCCGAAGTGATGCTCTGAACGCTTTGGATAGTCTCACCATTCATTAAAGCTTGAATAATCGGAATATACAGAATGTCGTTTAAAAGTTTTAGTCGCAGCCTTCTTTTCCACTGGGTAAATTGGACTCTCAGCAACCCCTTTCTGGTTTTAATAATCATCGGTTTGCTCACCTTTTCTGCATGGCAATATACTGTCAATAACTTAAGTATCAATACAGATACTACCGACATGATTGCCCCTGATGCGCCTTTTCAGAGAAATCTCCGCAACTTTGAAAAGGCTTTTTCGCAAGATGTTCATAAAATATCACTGGTTATTGAATCCGACACACCCGAGTTAACCAAATCAGCGACTCTTCGATTGGCACGCTTATTAAGCGCTGACAAAACCAATTTTGAATCGGTTTACATTCCCAACGAAAACGATTTCTTTCATCAGAACGGATTGCTTTATCTCGATACTAATGATTTACAAACCTTGTCCAATAATTTGTCCCAAGCCCAGCCGTTTATAGGCAGAATTTCCCAAGAACCTAATCTGACAGGCTTTTTTTCAATTTTTGAAGATGCTTTAACTTCGTCAAACAAAAACCAGGAATTACCCATTGACCTCCCGTCACTGATTGATAAGGTTTCACTTGCCCTGCATAAAAGCATGAATGGTGAAAATAATTTGCTCTCCTGGGAAACGTTGATCGCAGAGAAAAAATTAAGCGGACAGGGCTCTGATAAAGGCTTTATTAATGTATCTCCCAGATTTGATTTCACACAAATTCGCCCTGCCGAGAACCCGATTAAAGCAATCCGCAAAGCCATTGCCGAAATTCAGCAGCCTGATTTGCCTACGGTCAAGGTTTGGATCACAGGAGAAGTCGGCCTGGAAGATGATGAATTGGAGGGTATGAGTAGCGGCACTTTTAACGCCAGTATTTTCTCGATTGTATTGGTTTTGGTAATTTTACTGATAGCCTACCACGCCTCCATATTGATGACAGCCGCCACACTGTTTACTTTGGCTTTAGGCATGGTTTTTTGTGGAGCGTTTGCTGCTTTTTCAGTAAAAGAATTAAATTTGATTTCGGTCGCTTTTGCCGTATCCAATATAGGCTTGGGAGTTGAATATGCCATTCATTTTTGTTTGCGCTACCGGGACAATCTACTGCATCACGTTCACAGGAAAGGAGCCATACGCAGCACATTAATCTCCACCAGCCCTTCTCTAATATTATGTGCGGGCACCACCGCTATCGGACTTTATGCGTTTATTCCGACTGATTACAAAGGCGTCTCGGAACTGGGTTTGTTGGCAGGTACAAGTCTTTTTATCTGTCTTTTGGTGACCTTAACGGTTTTGCCTGCACTGTTAAGATTTATTCCAATGCCGGTAGAGCCCGAACCGCCATCTACTCATCCCGCCTTGGCAACATTGGCAGAAAAATTGGCGAAATTCACGCTTCATTATGCCAAACCTATTTCCATAGCAACCTGCCTTCTCGCTTTCATATCCGTAGGGCTCGTTTTTAAGGTCAAAACCGATTTCAACCCTATTAATCTGCGCGATCCGAATACTGAATCAGTTATTGCTTTCAAGAATTTGATTAAAGACCCTGACACTACGCCGATGACCCTGACGATTCTGGCTTCTGATGAACAGAAAGCCAAGTCTATGCAGCAAAAACTTTCAGAATTGGATTCGGTTGATAAAACTGTCAGTCTTTTTGATTTCATACCTTCCGCCCAGGAAGAAAAATTGGCGATGATTGAAGACATGGCAATGATGCTTGGATCTCAAGCACAGGGTTTTCCCTCGCTGAAACCCGATAATGATCCTGTTCCAGCCATTAACCGGCTGATAAAAGCCATAGATAATATCTTACCTGATAAAACCAATGTCCATGAGATAACTGCGTTAAAAACATTTAAACAAGAGTTGCAGGACATGTTGATCGAGCTTGATACAAGGCAGGAGCCAAGCCGGCGCATGTTTATTGAAAAAATACAAACTACGTTGCTAGGTACGTTACCGAGCGCGATGAACGAACTATTAGTCAGTTTAAACGCACGGGAGACTTCTCTGGGCGATTTGCCAGCCGATATCAAAGAAAGATGGCTAAGCAAGGAAGGATTGTACCGCATCCAGATATTCCCTAAAAAGGACTTGAACGACCTGGACAATCTGCAACAGTTTATCAGCGATGTGCAATTGGTAGCGCCTGAAACAACGGATTTGCCTATTATTTACTGGGAGTCAATGAAAGAAGTTGTGGGCGCCTTTAAAAAAGCTATTACGATCGCCTTGATCACCATTGCGTTGCTATTGTATGGTATACGACGCAATTTTACCGATACCTTGTTGGTAATGACACCTCTGATCCTGGCGGGATTATTCACGATGGCAAGTACAGTACTCACCAACACGCCTATTAATTACGCGAACATTATTGCGTTGCCATTGTTATTGGGACTCGGTGTTGATAACGGTATCCACATGGTTGAAAAGCTGCATCATTCACTTTCTGAAGAACAAAACATCTACCAATCCAGCACCGCAAGAGCCATGTTCTATGGTGCATTAACCACGGCTTCCAGTTTTGCCGGCTTAGCTTTTTCGCCACATCAGGGCATTGCCAGTATGGGCCTAATAATTACAATGGGCATTTTCTGGATTATGACTTGCACGTTTATCGTTCTTCCCGCTCTTAGCAAATTAATCTTAAGGGAGAAGATTAGAGCGTAGGATTCTGAGCAATTTGCGACTGTATCTGTGTGCGCAGCGCACTGGATTTATCCAAAAAAAACAGCAGTTCACCGAAGAATCACAGAGAGCGAGGAGTAAAATCATTGGGGGTTGGAAAGATAGACTTCTTCCCCCATCGGGTGAACAGTAGATGAATCCTAACGCACTGCTTCTCTGTAAACTCTGCGCCTCTGTGAATAACGGCTTTTTCCAGGTTCAGTCAGCGATGTTCTAAAAGACATTGGGTTTTCCCTGTAAATAAGAAGCGCTCGGATCAATAACAAAGCGGTTATTCATCGCAGTGCGCCCTATCAGCATACGAAACAGCATACCGTCGCGATTCGTTAGCGTCATTTCCGCTGTGATGAGCGATTGCCCCAAAATTAGTCGGGTTTCTATGACATAGCGGCGTTGTTTGTGACCACCAGAATCTGATACCAGCCGCCGATCTTTAATCAGGGCATGACATTCAATTGATACATCTGAATGTTTTTGTCTGGGATGAATAGCAAACATGACCCACCGCTGCCCGCCTCTTCGATAGGGATCGATAATGAACGCATGTAACGCCGATGAACGTGCGCCGGTGTCTACTTTAGCTTTAATCTGGGCAATGTTATGTTCTGGCAAACCCACCCATTCGCGCCAGCCCAACATGGGTAGTGATGAAGATATGTGTGTCATGTGCAAAACCTTAATGCAATCAATCAACTGTCTTGTTATTGCTATTGACCTGATCTGAAATTTCATTACCCGGTCTGGGATCACGCTTTCGTCCTCTGCGGATATGATTATTCCCTCGTTTTTTATTATTACGCGCTTTTACACGTCTTATATCCAGTTTATGCTGATTAATTTCTACCGATTTTAAATGTAGAAATATATCCGGAGGCATTTCGTCGGGAAGTTCAATAAGCGTATACAGGTTTTGAATATTAACATTATTGATGTTGTTTTTGTCGACGCCTGATTCTTCGATCAACACTTTTTTAAGCTGTTCCAGAGTGATACGGTGTTTACTCCCCACGTCCAGGCGATAACGGACCATTTTAATGCCCAATGGCGTGTTTTTTGTTGGCAACTGATTGCCTGTTTTATGATCTCCGATGGATGCGGGAGGAGATGTATTTTCAATGGACTGAATTAAATAAGTTATCGCAGCAGCGCAAGTTAAACTATCGATTCCCAGTTCGGCTGCTGTGATGCTAATCAATTCACGTTGGGTATCAAGATTCTCGCTATTTAGAATCCTTTGAATACGATTTTTCAACGGCTCTTCTTTGCTTAAGTAGTTGGTCATAAATTCTTTAACTTTTTTACTGATGTTACGCAAGCATTCAATAGAACCCGACAAAACATCATAATAGCCCATTTGTTAAAGGGTAGGGGCAAAAAGGGCAGGTTCAAGACCTGCCTCTACATAAAAAGTCTATTGATAAATTTCCACATAAGCCTCATCTCGCAACCGGCGCATCCAAAGCTCGGTTTCTTCTTCAATTTTGCGTTTGCGAATGGCATCTCTGACCATGTTCTTTTTGTGCTCCAGGCTGTCATCCTTATTTTCCCGAGCAAGAACCTGAATCAAATGCCAACCAAACTGCGTTTGTACTGGTTCACTTATTTGATTGATGTCCAATTTTCCCATGGCTTCTTCAAAAGGCTTAACCAGGTCTCCAGGTCCTACCCAATCGAGTGAGCCACCTTTCAATGCCGAGCCTTTATCATCTGAATGAGCGCGTGCCAGGGCCGCAAAATCATCACCGTCTGCGATACGCGCTTTTAATGCCAGCAAGCGTTTTTGAGCTTCTTCATCATCTATCAACTCATTGGTTTTTATTAAAATATGGCGAACCTTGGTTTTGGTAATTATATGATTGTCAAGGCCCTTTACTTCCAGCATTTTAATGATATGAAAGCCACTAGGGCTGCGAACAGGATCGGCTACTTCGCCGGTGCTCATCTTGCTGACCTTATCGGTAAACAGGGTCGGTATATCATTGATAGTGCGCCAACCCAGATCGCCACCTTTCAGAGCATTATCGTCGTCTGAATCACTCAGGGCTGTTTGGGTAAAATCCTGCCCTGCACGCAGTTTTCTGACCAGGTCATCGGCTTTGCTCTGGGCTTTTTGTATATCCGCTGCAGATGCGGCTTCTTTAACGGCAATCAGTATATGACCTAAATGATACTGAACGGCTTCATTGCCAATTTGTTCCTGAGTTTCCATGTAGTGATCGACCTCCCGGTCAGTCACTTTAATGCGCCCGCCTATTTCTCTACTGCGTAATTGGTTAATAATGATTTCATTACGCATATTATCCAAAAAATTTTTATAGGACATGCCCTGGCGCTCCAGTTCTGCCCTAAATTGCTGGAGAGTCATATTATTTCTTTGGGCGATGTCCGCTGCCGAATTGTTAAGCATCTCCTCGGTAACCGTAATCCCCGCTCTTTCCGCTAACTGTCGCTGAAGCTTATCGATTATCATTTTTTCCAGCACCTGTTTACGCAATATATACTCCGGCGGCATCTGTGTCTTACTGGCTTGTATTCTTTGCGTGATAGTCGATACTTCTCTGTCCAATTCCTGCTCCAGAATAACGTCATCTTCGACAACAGCGGCAATCTTGCCGAGAACCTCGGCACGTACTAAAAAGCTACCGAACAGTAAACTGTAAATCATTAAGGAAATAATGGCCTTTTTAATTGTGTTCTGATCAATAATTTTGAGATTTCCGATAACCATAAATTTCCTGTGTAAAGAAGTTGTCCAGATTTTCTCCTATGCCAGTCAAACCTTTTAGCTCTATCTGGAAAAATATGCCGTTCTGGGCGGTACCCGTGGGGACGAAACTGGTGCTGCTAGAGAAGGCATTAGGATTGCTGTTAAGATTGTTGATATAGCGCCGTGCAGCTAAGCGAAAACGCCAGCAACAATTTTCTTTTTCCACGCCGAATAAAGCATCTTGGGTTGTGTCATACAGCCACGAATACTGCCAGCGTCCCATCGCATACCAGTCGTCATAAATCGGCAAACGGAATGAAATATCACTCTGAGTAATATCATTAAGTCTATTGGGAATAAGTGGGTTCTTTCTATAAAGATACCCTAGATTGAAAAGCTCATTGGACTTATTGCCATAATGAAGTGCCGCGTTGACTCTTTGAATATCATTCAGTTGAGGGTTCCATTGCAATCCTGAGGTAACCGATAAATTCTGTGTTAATTCGCTAGACAATTCAGTAACCAGATTCGAAAAGCTACCGGTTTTTTGTATCGGATTACCCGGCAAAGTGACATTTCTATCACGAAAATAAAAAATCTCACCCACACTCAATTTTAGCCTTTCCAAATTGGCTTTATCATCAACTAGTCGCGTGGTTATGGCCGTCGTTATCTGATTGGCATTTTGTATTCTGTCGGTGCCACTAAAGCTGTTTTCCCTGAACATGGCGTAATAGTTAAAATCATAAAGCGCACTATCAAAATTAGGTATATCATCTTGATTAGTATAGGGAACATATAAATAAAATAACCGGGGTTCCAGTGTATGCAAGAATGGAGTATTGGCAATTTCAAGATTCTTTTCAAAGAACAGGCCACTATCGGCAGAAAAAATAGGCAAGGTTCGGGAAATGGAGGTATCTCCTACTGTTTGTTGCCCGCTACTATTTAGAACCGGTTGCCCGCTAGTTAGAAAATACTGGGTATGCTGCAAGGAAAGTTTAGGCGTAAAAAAAGCGCTGGCCGTTTGCAGTGGGACACTGACTGAGGGCTTGGTATTTATACGCTGGGCTGAGGGCCTGAGATTGATGGGCTGACCATTTCGCAGCTTCGAATTAACTTCATTATGTTGAAAATATACATATTCATTTTCCATGTCTGTATATAGCGGCATGAACTTGAAAGCATGCTTCAGATTAAGGTTAATCTGGGGCAGTTTTCGATAAGGGAGGCTGTCGTCGGATATAGCTGTATTTGTTGACTGGTAATTTTCAACCTGGGTGTTAAAGAAAACCGCTTTATTTCGATAATTAATGTCGGCGTGGCTTCTAAGAAAATTGTAATTAGCAAAACTCAGTGCATTGCCCAATTCAGAAAAGTATGTTTTATCAGAAACATAATTCAAATCCAGGTTTGATCTCATATTAGGCGTAATTTGGGAGAAGTTCTTAATCGTGCCCAGATATCGTACCGTATTAGTTTGGGTATCATTAGGCATGACCTCCATGCCAACTTGGCCTGTGGATTGCTCCGTCAGATAACGGAATTTACCGGCCAGCAAAGGGCCTCTTTTGGTCAGATACCGGGGGATGATTGTCGCATCATAGTTGGGGGCAATATTCCAGTAATAGGGAGCCGATATATTAAACCCGCTTTTTTGCGTACTGCCAAATACCGGCGCGAGAAAACCGGAAAGCCTCCTGTTATCGATTGGAAACGAAAGGTAAGGGGAATAAAACACAGGCGTACCTTTAAACTCAAGCCAGGTATTTTTAGCAGAACCTCTACCTGTAGTTTTATTCAATTTCAATTCAGAAGCATGAACAACCCAGTCCTGATTACCGGGACGACAGCTGGTATAGGCGACATCTGTCGTTGGAGAAATAAACTGCACATCTCTCAACCTAGCCTCGTCAGCAGCCAATTTGAGCGTGGCTGAATCACTAGACAATGCCAGCTCATCTTCGCTGTAATAGAC
Organism: Methylococcaceae bacterium NSM2-1; assembly: GCA_002256705.1. Taxonomy (GTDB): domain Bacteria; phylum Pseudomonadota; class Gammaproteobacteria; order Methylococcales; family Methylomonadaceae; genus Methylobacter_C. Next base: position 9,680 of record NQJI01000023.1, on the reverse strand, counting down.
ATTGCCTTGTAGGTTCAGTACCTCTGAAACACTGTCATAATGAGCCGTGTTGGAGGATGCCTGCTGATCTGCACGGGCCATTTTGACATTACCGGAATAACTGCCGATTTCATTATCGAAAATTTCCGCATAATTCGATTTGACATCCAGAGGCGAAACATCTCTTTGATCTGCCCCCGGTACAAAATCACGTTTCGCACCCATCTCCACGCTGCAGTTTTCCCAGGGATCATATTTCAGTTGCGATGTTAGCGTGCTAAAGGTTTGTTCCTGTTGATGATCAAACGCCGGATCCAACAGCCATGTCATGGGTTCTTCGGTCGCTACACGTTGAGCCTTGCCCTTGGGATCAGCGCCAACCAACTGACAGTTCCAGTTTTCATCTTCTTTACTGGCATCGCAGTTCCAGCCTGGGCGACTTGCTTCCTTGACGGGAAGTTTGCTGGTATCAAGAGCTGGTTTTTGGGATGCTGACAGAGCAGGTCGAATACTTTCAGCGGATTCGGATACAGCTGGTTGATTGTTTTGAACAGATGCCGGTGTAATTGGCTGAACGCTTTCAACCGATTCAGGGATAACGGGCTGAGCGGCTCGAACAGGTTCTGGCGTAACTGATGGAATGCTTTCAGCCGGTTCATTGACTCTAGCTGGTTCGGCTATAACCGGTTGAACTTTCTCAGTCGATCCAGGCTGAACAGGTTCAGCTATAATCGGATATGTGCTTTCAACAGGCTCGGATAATGCCGGCTGGACCTCCTTAACAGGTTCAGGTTTAACTGGAGGCGCTGTCTCACTGGTTTTAGCAGTCTGTTTTTTTTCGCCAACGCAAACCCATTCTTTGCTATCTTTATTCTGCTCGCAATTCCACGATGCCTGATTGGCATAGCTTACAGATGCAGTTAATGAGGGTAAAAAAACCAGAAATAAACGGCGGAGCATAGAAGGTATAAGTTTAGTAGCGTAATGAAGCGTAAATCGAATAAAATGCTTAATGTGCATTTTACCCTAATTCACCCCAGCATTATAACTAATCTAACCCAAACATCATGATGCTTGACGACATAAGAACAATATCCATGCTCGATTGGCTTGAGAACGATCTGTTGCTGACTATCGATTCCTGCGAACCTGCATCCAGCGATGCCAGTTTCCGACGATACTTTAGAGTAAAGGGGTTAGAGGGACAATTTATAGTGATGGATGCGCCCCCTGATAAAGAAAACATCGAGTCGTTTATAAGAGTTGCAAGGTTATTGGCACGTTCTCACGTCAATGTGCCCGCTATTTTTCAACAAAACCTGTCTGACGGATTTTTACTGCTTGAGGATTTCGGCTCGCAGTGTTTTTTAGACCAGCTCAATGCACACAACGCTACCGATTTATATCAAAGCGCTTTCGATACTTTGTTTAATTTACAAACAAATACAGCTATAGAAAACTGCGGTTTGCCTGGCTATGACGAGCCACTATTGCAAAGAGAACTGGCTATCTTTGATGACTGGTTTTTAAATCAGACACTGGATATTCAGATTCCCTCATCAATTTGGGAAACTGTATGCACAATTCTCGTCAATTCGGCGCTGGAGCAACCCATTACCTGCGTACACCGGGATTATCATTCGCGCAATCTTATGGTTTTAAATGACGATTCCCCAGGCGTCATCGATTTTCAGGACGCTGTCATCGGCCCGATAACTTATGATCTGGTGTCACTATTGCGGGATTGTTATATCGCATGGCCGAAGCAACAGGTTGAACAGTGGATGATGCAGTATTATCAACGGCTTCTGCAAGAGGAACTCATAGCCTGTAATCCTATCCAGTTCAAACGCTGGTTTGATCTGATGGGAGTGCAACGCCACCTTAAAGCCATCGGTATTTTTTCCAGGCTGCATTTAAGAGATAGTAAATCCAGTTATCTTAACGACATACCGCGCACCCTGAACTATGTCTTGACTGTATGCGCAACATATCCCGAACTTGTTGAGTTCAGTGACTTTCTACAAAATCAGGTTTTACCTGCGCACGATATTTTATCCTCTTACCCTCAGGAAGAGGGCAGGGGCGAGGAATTTATAACACTATGAAAGCCATGATTTTAGCTGCCGGACGTGGCGAAAGAATGCGCCCCCTGACGGATTACGTCCCTAAGCCACTACTTCCTGTGGCCGGGAAAACTATAATTGAACATACTATTAATCAACTGATCTCGGAGGGTTTTAATGACATAATCATTAATCACGCACATCTCGGCCAACAAATAGAAGACCACTTGGGTAACGGTCAGCAGTATGGCGCGAACATTCAGTATTCGCCCGAGGGTGATCAGGCACTGGAAACGGCTGGAGGCATTATTAACGCCTTGCCTTTATTGGGTGACGAGGTATTTTTGGTGGTCAATGGCGATATTGCCACCGATTTTCCTTTCGCCGAACTCAAAAACCTGACGATTGATTTAGCGCATTTAGTACTGGTCGACAACCCTGAACATCATCCGCAGGGAGATTTCGGTCTGGATAATACGGGCAAAGTAATTGAAAACTGCCGGGAAAAACTGACCTTTAGCGGTATTGGCCTATACCGTCCAGAACTGTTCAGCAATACCCCCCCTGGAAGCAGTAAATTAGGGCCTTTATTACGCCAGGCAATTGCAAACCAACGCGTTTCAGGGCAAAAATTTGCTGGATTCTGGATGGATATAGGCACACCGGAACGCTTGCAGGAACTAAACTTTTTACATACAAAGAGAACATATCATGACTGACCATATTTACAAGAAAATTGAGTTGACAGGCTCATCAACTGTTGGAATTCAAGACGCTATCGAAAACGCTATCAGCAAAGCATCGCAAACTATCCGGGATATGCGCTGGTTTGAAGTCGTCGAAACCCGTGGACACATAGCGGATGGTAAGATCGCGCACTGGCAAGTTACCATTAAAGTCGGTTTTGCCTTGTCCGAATAAGATGATCCTGTAGAGACTCGATTTATCGCGTCTCTATTATGCGTCTTCTTCGCCTCATGTTGAAAACCTCATAAGACGTAAGTAGGTAACCAACCAATTATTTGTTAACTATTCAGCGCTCTGAAGCATAGCTTTAATTAATGTCTTCAAAAACATGTCATTCCGGCATGGAAGCGGAACAAATCTGCTGTCTGGCAGATTGGCATTTACCCCAAGGGCCATTTGTAATAAGAGCACATGATAAATCCGGGTATATGGATGCGATTGCAGATTCCCTTGTTTGGCACTGGATGCCTACTTCCATGCAGGCATGACGATTATTTGGTTTTGTGACGAATGGTTGCAATTAGTTGTTTTATTTGCCACGAAGGACTCCATGATCATGAACTAAAATGTAACACTTTGTGCTCGGCGAATTCAAGCTTTTCGTGGTAAGTAAAAGTGGTAAAAAACTTTTAATTCGCCTAAGTTTCCAAAATTAACATCATAACAAATATGATTATCGGCAACATAATAACCACTGTATAAACAGCATATTTAAAATAATATGGCATTATTTATGCTTGGTATTTTTAAAACCAAACATCGACAGTGAAGTGCCATGAAATCAATCTGGAAAAACTATAAAATTGAAAGTGCTTACGATGAGCTGATGTATTCTGAGTTTCAATCGCGCCCGGTGAGTCACAGCTTATGCCAATATTTGAATTCACTTAGAAAAGAGGACATAGACAAGCGAAAAATAGCCGCCGAACTGGCTATTATGGAAATGGGTATTACCTTTACAGTTTACAGTGATGAGGGAAATATAGACCGTGCTTGGCCTTTCGACATTATTCCGCGCATTATTGATGCTAGAGAATGGCGAATTATAGAAATAGGTTTAAAACAACGTTTAACCGCTTTAAACTGTTTTATCAACGACGTTTATAGCGAGCAAGCCTTTCTCAAGGAAGGAAAAATGCCCGCCGAGATTATCAACAGCTCTAAAAACTTTCGCAAGGAATGCATAGGCATGAAGCCCCGTTACAATGTTTGGGCTAATATTTGTGGCACTGATTTGGTGCGTGACAAAGATGGCATCATGTATGTTCTGGAAGACAATCTACGCGTTCCATCCGGGGTTTCTTATATGCTGGAAAACAGGGTTATCACCAAACGAGTGTTTCCTGAGCTGTTTCAGGGTATTGATATCCAGCCTATTGATGATTACCCGACCCACTTGCATGACATGCTTTCGTCAATTGCTCCACACCAAAATGGGCAAGTCACTTGTGTGGTATTAACCCCCGGGATCTACAACTCAGCTTATTTTGAACATGCCTATTTAGCTCAACAAATGGGCGCACAACTCGTTGAAGGCAAAGACCTGGTGGTCAATGACGATGATTTTGTTTACATGCGCACTATTGAAGGATTGGAAAAAGTCGATGTGATTTACCGGCGCATAGATGATGATTTTCTTGATCCTGAAGTATTCCGCAAAGACTCAACATTGGGTGTGCCGGGGTTGATGCGTGCCTGGAAAGCCGGCAATGTCGCTCTTGCAAATGCACCCGGTGCGGGTGTTGCCGACGATAAAGTAGTCTATGCCTATGTGCCCGAAATGATACGTTATTATCTGAATGAAGAGCCGATACTGCCGAATGTGCCAACTTATTTGTGTAGCAATAAAGATGATCTTGCTTATGTACTGGAGCACCTTGCGGAACTGGTGGTAAAACCGGCCAATGAATCGGGCGGCTACGGTATGCTGGTCGGGCCTCATGCTACAGCAAAAGAAATTGAAAACTTCCGGCAAATTATTCAAAAAGATCCGCGCAATTATATCGCACAGCCCACTTTAGCGATTTCAACTGCACCAACCTTGTGCAAAGACAGGTTGGAACCGCGTCATATTGATCTGCGCCCGTTTATTTTGCAAGGCGAAAATACCTTTGTGACTGCCGGTGGTTTAACCAGGGTCGCACTGAGGAAAGGTTCACTGGTGGTTAATTCCTCACAAGGCGGTGGCAGTAAAGACACCTGGATTATTAATATGGAGGGCAGCTAATGTTATCTCGATCGGCAGAACGCCTGTATTGGCTGGCACGTTATCTGGAACGCACCGAAAATATTGCCAGACTGGTCAGTGTACACATGAATTTATTATTAGACTTGCCCAAGGGTGTTGAAATGGGCTGGCGGCAACTGATTCTGATCAATGCCTCGAAAGAGGAATTCTACGAAAAAAATAACGTTGCCAATGAACGTAATATCACCCGTTTTCTATTGGCCGATGCCAGCTACCCGGGTTCTTTGTTTTCGTCCTTGAGCGCGGCCAGGGAAAATATTCGCACCTCCAGAGAGTTATTGCCAGACGAGGCCTGGGAACAGGTCAACGAAATGTATTTGTTTGCGAAAAACAATCTGGAGACTGTTGCCGACCGGCGTCATCGAGTTATATTTCTTAATGAGATTCTTAAAGGCTGCCAGCGTTTTACCGGCCTATTATCCGGCTATATGAGCCATAATCACCCTTATCGATTTATTCTCCTGGGCAGAAACATTGAGCGCGCCGATATGACCAGCCGCATTCTGGATTTAGCTTCCTTACTACTCTCAGAATCGCGTAGTGATGAAATGCGCCAATACGAAACCATTTTATGGATGAATGTTTTAAAGGCCCTGAATGCTTTATTGATGTACCGTCAACAAATGCGCAGTAGAGTTAAAGGCGATGATGTGCTTAACTTTCTGTTGCTGGATACCAGCCTGCCCCGGTCCGTGGGTTGCTGTATAGCCGAAATGTCTAATTGTATCGGCAGGTTACCTAATAGCGATAAGCTGCCTCTGAAACTTGTCGAACTGCAAACATATGTGCAAGCCATTGATACCCGACAAACCACACAACAACAACTACGTGGTATTCTCGATGGCTTACAAAATAAGCTGGGAGAGTTACATGGTCAGATTGCTGATAACTGGTTTTTGAGCGCTGCGGGGGAGTAAAAACCAATGATGGAACACTTATCTATACAATGCGTCACGGCAATCAGGTGAGGTTTTAGCGCGTTGCAGGTTCCAATCTATTCTTTCTTACACAAAGTATTAATTTTTGGACATTGAGCTCCGTGCTGTTGATAACAGCACATGATTGGTGCATGAACAGCTCATTAACTGATTATATCAGTGTTAATGCGTTCAGGGTTTATTGGTGCAGAAGACACTGAAAGATGAGGGCCTTCCGGACAATCTTTGACGTTGTAGTTCAAAACAAGCCTGATATCATTTGGAAACAGTTCGTCCTTGCGCTGAATCATGGCGCCAATGAAGTGGAGCATAGTAGTCGCAGGTGCAAAGTCGGTGTCTTTTGAATTATCGTGCAACACTGTGTCAATTTCTGATTTCAACTCCTCTTTCATGTTTGGCATTGTTTCAATGAAAGCTGTAAGCTTTTCCAGCCGTTCTTCTTTGGGTAACACCGCAATATTCCATGCCACAGCAGCTAGCGCTATCAGCTTCTCAAATTCCTTCGCGGATAAATTTTCAGGCTCAAACGGTTCGCACAATTCTATGAGCGCTGCAGATAATTTACTACCTCCATACTGTTTTTGTTGTCTTTGTAAATGTTTTTTCCGGCTTGCTTTGCCCATAATTGAATCTCAAAAGTTCCAAAAGTGTTTGTGTGTTTTTCACTAAACAGTATAACTGCCATGTTAAACATCCGCCCGCATTTTCAGTTTATTTGTATCAAACCAATAACAGCAACCAGAGATCAAACCACATTTAGCAAAAACAGCGGTTTGGCGTTTTTATGTCTGGCGTGACCACCATACATAAAGCGCCCGCCAAATTCATCAAATGATACACGGCGGAACTGACATTCAGGAATTTTACCGTGATAAACAAATACGCCCTAACGATCATGATGAATCCAATCCAGCCAATTTGCTCAAAATGTTTATCTGTCATTAGGCGGACAAGCGGCTTCCTGCGCTAGCCTCCGATAGTCAAAAGAAAATTGTTGCAACTTAAAGATCCACTCGCATAGGTCTAGTTGACCCCTTATCCAAACCAGGCAATGCCGCAATCGCTTCACGCAGCTTGGTTTCCCAGCTACGTCTCAGCCGCAACAGATAGTCATCATCATAGTCGAAGCAGTAATACTCCGCCAGGCTAAAGCTGTTTTTACGGTAAATCAGCATTTCCACAGGCGCTCCGACGCTGGCATTACTGCGTATGGTAGAGTCCATTGAGACGAGGCAGCAACGCGCCGCCTCGTCTATTGATGTGCCCAGTTTAAGAAACCGGTCAAGTATGGGTTTGCCGTATTTACTTTCGCCAATTTGCAGAAAAGGTGTGTTAGCTGAACTGGTTATGGTGTTGCCTTCTGCATAAACCATGTAAGCGCCATGCGGATCAGTGCCGATTTGACCCGCTAAAATAAAGCTGGCGGACGGGTTAAATGCTGATTGTCCAGGAGAACTTGTATGCTGTTTCTGTTTTTCAACGCTGACATGGCCCAAATATTCAGCAGCCTCAAACAGGCTTTCCACGGTATTCAAATTGATTTTGGCGTTCTTGATTTTGTCCCGGTGTAATTGCTCTAAAACGGCTTGAGTGGTGGCGAGATTACCGGCGCAGAGTAAAATAATTTTACGATCACTTATCGTATCAAATGCGTGCATTTTGCCATGCGTGCTGACTTTATCAATACCGGCATTGGTTCTTGAATCAGAAACAAGAATAAGTCCTTCGTTTATAGACGCTGCAATACAATAAGTCATGAACGTTAAGCCGATGTTATAAGGTTATAATGGGCGAATTATCCAGCAAATCAACTCGAACGTCCATGCTGTTCAATAGACAGCCCGAACCAAACCGATGAAATATGGAAACATCCGCCGCGTCGCGTCCAAAAGCAATAATCACTCTGCCGCCACGTAAGTTACTTTGTGTGGGGTCGAATGTATACCATCGATCGCCAATATAGGCCTCAAACCAGGCATGCAAATCCATAGGTTGCAGGTTATGTAGGTAACCGACGACCAGTCGCGCGGGAATGCTGATACTGCGGCAAAGCGCTATGGCGAGTTGGGCAAGGTCTCTGCAAACGCCATTGCCATGATGATGTACTTCAACAGCTGATAGTGGAAATTCACTGGAGCCTGGTAAATATTGTATGGAATCCCGAACCCAATCAGTAATTTTGCTGACTTGATCGTAACCCGGCAGAGCGTCAAGGGTTATTTCTCTGGCAAGATCTCCAAACCGGTCAGATTCACAATAGCGGCTGGGTAACAGAAAGGGCAGTACTTCGTTAGGAAGATGCTGTATTTCAACAAAATATGCTCCCGGTGCAACATCAACATTATCAGTAACCATGACCTCAGACGAGGTCTGGATCAAAAAATCTCCGACTGCTGCAACCAGACATTGACACGAATTGCCATAGCTGTCAGTACTTTCTATCATCGGTATAGCGGGTTTAATGGTATAAACCTCGCTGTTGATCCATTGCTGTTTACCTCTGAAAGGACGTAGCATTAAAATTAAAACGCTCGCTTCAACTATCTGGAAACGGAGATTACAACTAACCTTTAATTTCATGTGGATAGACCCTGTGTAAATAACCTGTGATTGCCCTAAATAAACTTTTAGCTGGCATTGATTATCTGAATAGTTACATTAATAAAAGCCCACAGTGTAGGTCGATTTTGCGTTAGCGTAACCCGGCAACATTCTATGAATACTACAATGAAACGCTTCAAACAACCAGCGACTCAATTTCTCTATAAGCATGGTTTAGCCAGATTTTAACCCGTTGTCGTTCAAGCAAACCCAAGGCATTGAGGTTATCGGCATCCTTGTTTTTTGCGGCCCAAAAACTGTAGCTATTGCTATCAATCTTGGTCATTACCGGCGCATGAAGGCGCTTTAGCGTAATGACTTTGGCATTCAAATCCAATGCCCGATCTTTAACGCCGGAAAATTCCAGGATATTAAAGTTATCATCACGAAGTTGGTTCTGCACCAGAACATAATTAAGCCGGGAGCCGTATTGATTGAGCAATTTGTCCAGCAAATCCACACAATCTTTACCCGAATCCATGACATTCCAATAGCAGATAGATATGTCCAGTTCTTCTGCCAATTCCAGTACCCCCGATTCTTCTATCCATTTAGCCAATGGATAATGGGTTTGTGCAGCAAGATCGACCAGAATGCGCTGTTCAGGATTTGCTGAAGCAGTCTCCATAATGGTATCCAGGCTTTGGTAATCGTCGATAACCGTAGATGAGGCATAGTCATTATAAAAACGCAGCAACGAGCCATGTGATCTATCGGTATCAAAACCGATAAAGGGTATTTCATGGTCAATCATGTATTGTGCCAGTAGGCGCGCGACAACAGATTTGCCTACGCCACCTTTTTCGCCACCGATCAGATGAATAGTACTCATATAAACCCCTTTAAATAAAAAAAACATAACTTCTCATCAATAACAGGTAAAACCATAAAAATGAGTTAAAAACTTAAAAGAATTATCACCACGAAGACACGAAGTTTTTATCTTGGCATTTTTGGCTATCTGCTTGCGGTCAAACCTGATAAGTTTGATAAACCTATAAGCCCTAACTCGGGTCTTTTGCCCTATCTAAAGTTGGCAGAGCCTTGGTGTTTTCTTCGTGTACTTCATGTCTTCATGGTGTTATTGTATTAAGTTGATAC
>NQJI01000182.1 GCA_002256705.1 Methylococcaceae bacterium NSM2-1 | reverse complement strand
CCCGGAGAGTGAATTAATGCCTCCGGAAATGCACTTAATCCGCTTGAAAGATGGCGAAGTTTTGGCCAGCACACCTCAGCAGGTATGTGCGCGGATGACCGAAATTACCGGCATGAATTTTCGTAATTTCACTCGCTCGATAATGTTGGCGCAGGGTGATTTTGCCGCTTTTCTCAATGCGCTGGACAGTGAGCGTATGGATATACTGGAAAAAATCATCAGCACTGATATTTATGCTGAGTATAAAAAAGAGGTTATTGATAAGGCTGAAAACGCACAAAAGGAACTGGATCGTTTAAATCAGGATTTAGCCGCTATCCAGTTGATGGAGCCTGAAAAACAGGAAGCCTGTGAGCATGATTTAATCGATTTTAAAGAACAGTTGTCCGAGCTTAAGGATGAACAAAACAGTTTAAAGCAGCAGCAATCCTTGTTGATAAAGATAACGGCGATTAAAAGGCAGATTGTTGAGCAGGAAAAAAACCTGGAAAAGGCCAAAACACAGTTAGAAAACATCCAAAAAATATTGGACCGGATTGCCGCAGATCAAGACGCGGTAATTTTTAAGGATGACATTGAAGCACACAGGATAAAAAATCACGATATCCGACAAGGCAAATTGGCCCTGGATGATTTTCAGAGCGAACTTAAACAACTAAAAGATAAGCTGGGCGATGATAAAACTGCTCCAGACAGTGTGGCGCAGCGATCGATTACTGAACAGCTGCAAACAATAGACAACGTCAAGTTGCAGGTTAACCAGTTTGGTTTAAACAGGCAGTCCGAAACGGCATTATTACTGTCTTTGGCTGCACAGTCCGCGGAAAAAAAGTCAGTTCTCGCAACAGTATCAACATGGCTGGATGAACATGCCGCTGATGCATCTTTACTGACAGATTTTCCTGAAATCGGTAAATTAAAAAAAATCCGGATTGAGCTGGCTGAATTAAGTGGAAAGCAGAAATCATTTACCAAACAGTCAAAAAAAACCATCTCGTCACTGAAGAATAATACGGCGGCCCTTGAAAAAGAAAATAAAAAACAGGCAGAGCTAAAACACCAGTTACAGGCGGATGAAAAAAAGCTTGAGGAAATGGCGCAAGGCAATACGCCTGATGACATTGATGCCTTAAGGCTGGAACAGCAAGAGCGGGTCAAGGATTTTCAGGCGCTCTATAATCTGGCTCAAAAACATCAAAAACTGACAGGGGGAGGGGGTTTTTTCTCCCTGTTCAGACGAAAGGAGCAGCCGGATCATGATGCCGAGGTACTGAGTCTTGAGCTTGAAAAGTTAAGACTGGAAATAAAACGCGAAGAAAATATTAAGCGCGTGCTCGATGAAACGATTATCCATGAATCGTTATTGAAAAAAATGGCCCCGGACAGAGTTCACCTTGTCGAGGGTAAGCCCTGTCCATTATGCGGAGCCTTGCAACATCCTTACGCTAAATATCCGCCTGCAGTGTCCAATTCCAAACAGGCATTGATCGATCAAAAAGCGAAAATAAGGCTGTTGAAGGAAAAGGCTGTCACTATAGGACAACAAATCGCTATCGCACAAAAGCGGTCTGAAAAAAATCAGGCTAATCAAATGCTGCTACAGCAGACTAGAGCCCAGTGGTTAAACTTGAGTAACAGGCTTAATATCGTGAGTCATGATCTTGATATCAATAAGTTGAGATTGATGAAACAGTTGATCAAGAAAGAGACCATCGATTTGACAGAGATTGTCCGTTTCGCCACGAAATATCGGAGTAAACAGGCTGGCATCGAAAAATTAAAGGCTTTGATCGCCAAGAGCATAACTACTATTGAACAGTTGCAAATAAGCACTCAGCAGTTGGGCTCCAATAGTCAGGGACTTACTCAGGAACAGATAGAAATCGAAGCCGCATTTGCACGTTGTCAGCAGGAAGAAAAACAGTTAGCCGATAAAGTGTCGGAACAGTTAACTTTGCTGGGTGAAAAAATGCCTGCCAAAGGCCAGGAAGATGTGTTGTTCGACCGGCTCAATGTGCGTCGGCAGGATTACCATGGCTATGCTTTCCGCCTCAAGAGCTTAACCGGGGAGCTGGAGGCTTTGGAGGCGAAACAGGTTGCCTGTCAAAATGAAATCTCGCGCTGTAACGAGCAACTGGAAGTTTATACCAGTCAACTGCAAACGGAAGAAACTATTGGCCTGTATTTGGCTCTTGTTGAAAAGCAGAAACTGATTGCTGATAAAGAACAGTTGCTGGCTCAGCAGGAAAACGAAGCCGCTAATCTGCATCAGGCGTTACAGGAGAAAATACGAGCAACCCGATTTACAAGTCTGCATGAGCTTAGCGAAGTGCTTGAGTTGATCGAAAGTCTGCCTGAACTCGAGCGGCAGAGAGATGAACTGGAACAGGAGATTGATGCCAAAACCATGGAGCTGGAGGCAAGTAAAGACCAGTTGGAAGCAGATTCTACCTACCTGGATTCAACATTAAATGCTACAGAAATAGAAGAGCAGCTAAGGCGAGTTGCCGGGAAAATGGAGATGGCAAGCCTGGAAGTTCAGCATATGGAGAGGCTTCTAAACGAGCAAAAACAACTCCAACAGACCCATGAAAAGGTCCTGTTACGATTGCAGCAGCAAGAAGCAGTATCTCAGCCCTGTTTCGCTGAAGCAGCTCTTCTGGCGGAAGAAAGCGGTATGGCGTTTCGCCGTCGGGTTCAGGGGCGGATTGCCGGTAAGTTGTTGTCCCAGACCAATGCCATACTGGAAAAAATCAGTGGCCGTTATTATTTACGGCAAGTACCCAGCGAGCTAGGATTGGCTCTGGAAGTCGAAGATACTTATCAGGCTAATGTCCGGCGTTTGCCCAAGACATTATCGGGTGGCGAAAGTTTTGTAGTCAGCCTGGCATTGGCGCTGGGGCTTTCGGAATTGGCAAATAACGGGCGGTCAGTGGATTCGCTGTTTCTCGATGAGGGTTTTGGCAATCTGGATGCAGATTCACTTTATACAGTGATCAGCACCCTGGAAAGCTTGCATACCCACGGTAAAACCGTGGGCGTTATTTCTCATGTTGAAGCCGTACAAAAACGCTTTAAAGCGCAACTTCAAGTGGTTAAAAAGCCCAATGGCATGGGCGAGTTAAAAAAGGCATCGTGATACACAACTAAATACCCCTTACATAAACTAAGCCCGGCGGAATTCTCCCGCAGGGCTCTTCACTCTGAAGAAATGGCGCTTTATTTCTGCATTTCTTGTTTGAATAGCGTATCCAGTTTTCTGTTGGTTTCCTGATTATACTGACTGGAGCGATCAACCACGGCCGCTGTTGGCGGAGTTGCTACTACAGCAGTTGGGACAGGTTGTGTGACAGGCTCTTGGGTGACCGGCTGGTCTATTTTTTGGGTTTTATCCAGACGAAATACTTCGCCGTAAGAAGTATCCACATCAAAATCATCCCAGATATACACAGGGTATGCGATCGGCCTGGTAGGTAGTGGAAAGGTAATTAAATCAGCAATGCCGCAACCCGTTCGGCCCAGGGTGTTAACCAGACCTTTGATAAAACCACCAAATACGCCATAGAAGAAATTACTTTGATTCATGGTGTTAATGATATTTTTGGGCATTTCCAGCGTGCTTGTAGTCAGGTTGGCAAAAGCATTCAGTGCTTTATTACCAACTTTTTCGCCATAGCTTGATTGTTGCCGCGAATCATCAGCACCGACGATGGGCGTATA
>NQJI01000181.1 GCA_002256705.1 Methylococcaceae bacterium NSM2-1 | reverse complement strand
ACAGTCGTTGCATTAGGCGCGGTTGTCAATCATCTAAAAGCAGGTGACAGCGTTTGTGCTTTAGTAACGGGCGGTGGCTATGCTGAATATTGTTTAGCTTCAGCGGAATTATGCTTGCCCATACCCGAGGGCTGGTCTTTTGTACAAGCCGCCTCATTACCTGAAACTTTTTTCACCGTCTGGAGTAACGTATTTGACCGCGCCCATCTGCTGCCTAACGAAACACTGTTGGTACACGGCGGTAGCAGTGGCATAGGCACGACGGCAATACAACTTGCCAAGGCCTTTCACGCCAGGGTCTTCGTTACAGCAGGCTCTGAAGCCAAATGTCAATTCTGCATGGAACTCGGCGCTGATGCCGCCATTAACTACAAAGAACGGGATTTTGTTGAAGAAATCAACCGGCTTACTGATAGTAAAGGCGTGGATGTCATTCTGGACATGATAGGCGGCAACTATTTTCAGCATAATTTAAAATGTATGGCATTCGATGCTCGACTGGTACAAATTGCAATTCAAAACGGCGCTAAAGCTGAAATAAACTTGTTACCTATTATGCTGAAACGGCTCACGATTACGGGATCAACATTAAGAGCCAGAGACGATGCCTTTAAAGCCGACATTGCCCAAAAACTGTATAAAAAAGTTTGGCCTTTACTGGCAACCGGAAAAATCAAACCTGTTATTCATTCCACCTTTGCACTCAATGATGCAGCCTGTGCCCATGAGCTCATGGAAAGCAGTCAGCACATCGGCAAAATAATATTAGAGGTATAAACACATGACTTTCACCACGCTTATTTCCGCAACAACATTACACCAACATCTTAACGATCCCAACTGGGTTGTTGTGGATTGCCGTTTTTCCCTGGCAAATAGCGATGCAGGCGACTATGCTTATCGCCACGGCCATATCCCCCATGCCCGATATGCCCATTTAAACCGAGACCTGTCCTCGGCCATCACCGATTTTACGGGCCGCCACCCCCTGCCCGACTTTACGCTTTTGGCAAAAAAACTGGGCGCTTGGGGCATAGCCAATGATAGCCAGGTGATCGTTTATGACGATGCAGGCGGTGCGTTTGCAGGGCGCTTATGGTGGTTGTTACGTTGCCTGGGACATGATAAAGTTGCTGTATTGAATGGTGGTATTCAACAGTGGCAAAAACAAGGATTTTCCCTAACCACTACCTTGCCCGCTATAAAACCCGCTACCTTCAGACCTTATCTAAACACCGCATACTGGCTAAATGCCTCACAAGTCCAAAACTGTCTCGCTAAAAAAGCGGTATGCCTGATTGATGCCAGAACACCCGAGCGCTATCGCGGCGAACAAGAACCCATAGACCCGGTTGCAGGCCATATTCCAGGAGCGCAAAACCGCGCCTTTCAATCAAATCTCGATAACCAGGGGTTATTTTTATCAGCCGACTCATTGCATAACCAATTTAAAAAGCTTATCGGCACGAGCAGACCCGAACAGGTTGTTCATTATTGCGGCTCAGGCGTAACTGCTTGTCACAACTTGCTGGCAATGGAATATGCCGGCTTAACCGGTTCCAAACTTTATGCAGGATCCTGGAGTGAATGGATTAGAAATAAGAATCGGCCGGTTGCAGCAGGCAGCGCAATATAAATTGAATGAGAGGGATTGCGCCCATCACCACGCCGGCAAGCTGTTTACCATAGCCGGTGATTCAATTTCATCGGCCAAAGCCGTCGTGAGTTTGGGTGAAAACAGCTGAAGGCAGTACTGCTAACCCTAAATATGTCGCTCGTATGCAGGCATAACATTATCCGGCAAGCTTCACACCGGCCCATTTAAATTCTTAGCCTATTGGAGCTTCCAATTGAAATTAAGACAAGCAAAAAAGGCTTAACCACTTACTCTTCGATTACTCCGGGCGAATAGTTAAGCGGTTAAGGCGTTCATGATTAGACAAGACTCTCCTGAACGAAGCCGAAGGCTCACCTCACAAACGCCTTAAACCTAAACTGTCCAAACTAAATTTGAAAGCCCCTATGGCTTATCATCTACCACCGATTCCATTGCCAAGATAAGATCCGGCAGCGGCTCCCAGTCCAGCAGCAATAGGGTCGCCACTACCTATTTCGTAGCCAAAAACGCTACCTATAACACCTCCAGCCAATCCCTGGTGGGAACGTTGATCATAGCCTGAATACCGGGGTTGTTGAGGATAATATTCAACCTGCGGCTGCGGATAGTAGTTTATTTGTGGCGGTGGATAGTAGTTTATTTGCGGTTGCGGATAATAATTTATTTGTGGTTGAGGGTAATAGTGTCCACGGTGATGACCATGATGCCCCCAGCCATGATGACCATGACCATGCCCATGATGTCCCCAGCCATGGTCGTCATCATCAGCGTAAGATATAGAAGAGTACAGGATTACAGCGGCAGTTAATTGGATTAAAAAAAGTAACTTTTTCATAAGATTCCTCTCGATAATTAGTTAATTCACTATTGATATAAGTCAATAAAATCAAGTCGTTTAGTTATAACTATTGGTTATTATTATTGTTGATTAAACATGAATGAATGCTTAATGAAAACAAAGGTTTGATAAATTCATTACGAGCTATTGGTAACCTTTAGAAACAGATATCGATATGAGCA
Source organism: Methylococcaceae bacterium NSM2-1 (assembly GCA_002256705.1). Taxonomy (GTDB): domain Bacteria; phylum Pseudomonadota; class Gammaproteobacteria; order Methylococcales; family Methylomonadaceae; genus Methylobacter_C. Next base: position 1,085 of record NQJI01000181.1, on the reverse strand, counting down.
ATGAGTTGGCGCTGCAAGCCTTGACAAAATGGGCGGGGAGTGCCTTTCATCTACTGGTTTAACCAGAGGTCGATGGTTATTTCTTGGAAGGATGGGGCAAAGTCTGACCGGCTGGCAGAATAAAAGCGGGTCTCATTTTGTGTTTCTTAAGAAAATTGGATCATCGCCTTCCAGCGACCCCGTTGCCAAGGTAAGAGCCTGCTGCAGCGCCAAGTCCAGTAGCTATGGGATCACCATTGCCAATTTCGTAACCCAAAACGCTGCCTACGACACCACCGGCCAAGCCTTGGTGAGAACGCGGATCTTGAGGCGGTTGAGGGTAATACCTGGTTTCAGGTTGCGGATAATACCTCGCTTCTTCGGGATGGTAGTGATGATGTTTATGATGCCCTTTGCCATGACCGCCACCGGAAGCGAAAGAGGACGACGAATATACGGCTACTATTGCCGTTAACGGAATTAGAAAATACAAGTTTTTCATAGGATTTTTTAAGTTATGAAAGAGAGTCGGGAATAAAAATTAAATTTATCAGTCAATAAATGCTGGCTAATATTAGAACTCTTAACCTTAATGGCTGCTTAACGAACTCTGACACAGCTGGAAATAAACAAGGCTATGAGGCGACCCGAGAATACATTAAGCCATCTTACTTGCAAACCTGACAAACCGCTTGTTTTGCGTCGATAAAACCCGAAACAAATCTTCTGTAACGCTTATAATAGTGATTTTTTGATGTGTAATGGCAGTTCAATCAATGGCAGATTTCATCCCCGGCCAACGCTGGATTAGTAATACCGAGTCAGAACTTGGTTTAGGTCTTATTCTTGAGGTAAGTTTCAAACGCGTCACTGTGCTGTTTTTAGCCAGTGACGAGCGGCGCATTTATGCAAGCGATAATGCGCCCTTAACTCGCGTCAGCTTTGCAGTCGGCGATATCATTGAATCGATAGACGAGGAAAAACTGACTGTCATTCGTTTGATCGAAAAAGAGGGCTTGATTACTTATGTGGGAAAAAATGCATCCGGGCAAGAAATTCAGTTGGAAGAAATTGAACTGAATCATCATATTCAGTTCAACAAGCCC
>NQJI01000180.1 GCA_002256705.1 Methylococcaceae bacterium NSM2-1 | reverse complement strand
AAATACCTTATTACAGGTTCAAAGAGAGCTTAAGGATATTGACTTTCCACTGACGGTACAGTTGTTTTCAGCATTGAAAAAAACCGGTATTGATGAAGTGCATCAGGCACTTGATCTCTTGTTTAATCCTGTTGAGCAGTCTCAAGTAGAGTGGGAGTGAAAAAAGAAAACCCTAAAGTTTAGAAAACACTTTAGGGTTTGAGTAAAAAATCAGCCGATAAACTAAGGGGGAAACGGCTGATCCAACGCCAATAAGGCATTGCGTTTATACGACTAATGTATAAATGAAAAGTTTCAGAAAAATTAAAAATTTTTAATGCGCGTCATCCCGTTTAATGCGCTTCGTCCCAATTACTACCTATGCCTATATCAACAATCAGCGGCACATTTAAATCAGCGGCTGAGCACATGATGTTTCTAATAGTAGCCGCATAGTGGTGTACCTGATCTTCTGAAGCTTCAAATACCAGTTCGTCGTGAACTTGCATAACCATTTTGGCATCCGGTTTTTCCTGAAATAACCACTGATCGGCGCCAATCATGGCGCGTTTAATAATATCAGCAGCAGTTCCCTGCATGGGTGCATTAATGGCGGTGCGTTCCGCGTATTGCCGACGTGCCGCGTTACGCGATTTTATTTCGGGTAGATATAATCGCCGACCAAATAATGTTTCAACATAACCCTGTTCGCGGGCTTGCTCTCTAATGCTGTCCATATAATTTTTAACGCCGGGATAACGGGCAAAATACAAGTCTATATACGATTGCGCCTGACTACGCGATAAGCCCAGTTGTTGTGCCAGGCCAAAAGAAGACATGCCGTAAATCAGGCCAAAGTTAATGGCTTTTGCCGAGCGGCGCAAATCGGTGGTGACCTGATCAGGGGCTACGCCAAATACTTCAGCCGCTGTGGCTCTGTGAACATCCTGTCCTTCGCTAAAGGCCTTGACCAAGCCAGTATCAGCGGATAAATGCGCCATAATGCGTAATTCAATCTGCGAATAATCTGCTGCCATTATTTTATAGCCTTTTGGCGCAATAAACGCCTGCCGGATTTTACGCCCTTCTTCACTGCGGATGGGAATGTTTTGCAGGTTGGGGTCGGATGACGATAGTCGGCCTGTAGCGGCTACCGCCTGATGATAAGAGGTGTGTACCCGGCCGGTTTTTTCATCAACCTGTTGCGGCAGCTTATCGGTATAAGTCGATTTTAGCTTGCTTAAACTGCGATAATCGAGAATCAGCTTGGGTAAAGGATAATCAAGAGCCAGTTCCTGTAGTACCGATTCTTCGGTTGACGGCTGACCTTTCGGCGTTTTCTTTAAAACAGGCAGTTTTTGCTGGTCATAGAGGATATCCTGAATTTGTTTGGGCGAACCTAAATTGAAGGTATGCCCGGCGAGATCGTGAGCCTGTTGCTCAATGGCGACAAGATGATTGGCCAGTTCCAGACTGTGCTGAGTTAGCATGGCGGCATCGATCAATACGCCGTTGCTTTCGATACGGGCAAGCACACTGATCAGGGGAATTTCTATTTCCGAATATAAGTTGAGCAGGGTGGGATGCAGTTGCAGTTTTGCCATCAGCACTTGATGCAGTCGCAAGGTAATATCCGCATCTTCAGCCGCATAAGGAGTGGCCTGTTCCAGTGTTACTTCCTGAAACGGGATTTGTTTGGCGCCCTTGCCAGCAACATCTTCATAATGAATGGTGGTTACCCCCAGATATTCTTTGGCAAGATCATCCATGTTATGCTTGGTTGCGGTACTGTTTAATACATAAGACTCCAGCATGGTGTCATGAGCAATACCACGCAGTGTTATGCCGTGATTTGCCAGCACATGAGCGTCATATTTGAGGTTTTGCCCCAGCTTGAATTTATCAGGATTTTCCAGTAGCGGGCGGAATTGTTCCAGGACTTTAGTACGGTTTAGCTGGGCGGGTACACCCGCATAATCATGAGCTAAAGGCAAATAAGCGGCATTGCCTGGAGTTATCGCAAAGGACACACCGACTATCTCTGCCTTGCTGTAATCAAGGCTTGTGGTTTCCGTGTCAAATGCAAACAGTTCGGCATTTTCGAGCCGTTCATACCATTGCTTGAATTGCTGTTCAGTCAGTATGGTTTCATAGCTGGATTCGATAATGGCGGGCTTATCTACAACAACGGCGGCTTCCACATGGTTATCCAGCATCTTCAACCACGATAAAAATCCCTGCTCGGCTAACAGATTTTTCAGTTCTACAGTGTTTACGGGCCGACGTTTTAAATCGTCCATGCTGTAAGGTAAATTAAGATCGCATTTGATCGTGGTAAGCTGTTTGGCAAGCGGCAGTTGCGTTAGGCTGGAGCGCAGATTTTCGCCAATTTTACCGGTAATTTTATCGGCATGTGCGATCAGGTTTTCCAGGGTTTGATACTGTTCCAGCCATTTTGCGGCAGTTTTTGGGCCAACATTAGGCACGCCGGGAATGTTGTCGCTGCTATCGCCCATCAGTGCCAGATAATCGACAATCTGTTCCGGTTTAACACCAAACTTGTCGATAACGCCCTGGATATCCATGCGCGAGTTGGACATGGTGTTTTCCAGGATAATATGGTCGTTGACCAATTGCGCCATGTCCTTATCACCGGTTGAAATTATGACGCTGAAACCTTGTTGAACGGCGTGTTGGGCCAGGGCGCCCAGTACATCATCCGCTTCTACATCAGGCTCCATGATTAACGGTAGACCCATGGCCCGAATTAGCTGGTGCAAGGGCTCTATTTGAACGCGCAAATCGTCGGGCATAGGGGGCCTGTGAGATTTATATTGATCATAAAGATCATTGCGAAAGGTTTTTCCGGGAGCATCAAAAACCACAGTGATATATTCACTTTGATAGTCTGCCATGAGTTTGCGCAGCATGTTGGATACGCCGTAAATGGCATTAGTGGGATCACCCCGAGGATTAGTCAAGGGCGGAATCGCATGATAGGCGCGAAATAAAAAAGAGGAGCCGTCAACCAGAATCAGGCGTTTTTGTGTTTGTAGTGACATAGGATTAAGGGACAAGGTTAAGGGGCTATTGTAAAGGTAAGGGTATCCGCATTATCTTAAGGAAATAACACCACGAACCCTGTCCTGAGCGCAGTCGAAGGGACAAGCTTCGTGGTTGATTAATCAATCTGATTGTCCTCTCAGGTAACTTGCAACTGAGACCGGGGGTATTTTTTGCGAGTTACCCTTAATTGATTGAATAGCCGGGATTTCTTCCTAAATTGGTACTAATGCCGTGTCAAGTTTTACGCTTAACCTCCACTATATTAGGCAATTGGTTTATTTTACTAAGAACCTGACTTAATTGATTGGTATTTTCTATTTGAATAGTCAAATTTAAAATGGCTGAAAAATCAGGATGTGTATCCAGTGAAGCGTTAAAAATATGTATCTTTGACTGCGCTAAAATTTGCGACACATTATTCAGCAAATTCTGTGCATTAAAGGCTTGAACCACAATAGGCACAGCATGGCTCATCTTTTTCGCGCCCCAGGTTGCCGATATAAGCTGAGACTGCTTTTCAAGACTCAGATGCGTGACGTTTTTACAATTTATGCGGTGTACTGTAATACCTTTGTGGTGGGAAATATAACCGATAATGTCATCACCTAATACCGGTGAACAACAGTGGGCAAACGAAGTCTGCACATTATCAATACCCGCAACCGAAACTACCGATTTTTCCGA
>NQJI01000179.1 GCA_002256705.1 Methylococcaceae bacterium NSM2-1 | reverse complement strand
TGGTACCGTTGGCAAAAAGTAATAAATTGGCCACTATTCGCAAGCGATCACAATCACTGCAAACGATTAATATAAATCCTGTGCAAAGTGATGAAATTCCGTCTTCAGGGCTAAATAAAGAAGTTAACGGATTGTTAAAAGAAGCGCGAGAGCAAATTAATGCAAAAATCGTTGAAATTTTGGCGTCTTATCCGTCCGGCAAGAAAAATAAAATGTTCACTCTCAGATATGGTTCACCTGAAAGTATCAAGCAAATGAATATAAAAGCCATCTTTACACACTTGGGCTTAGTTAAACCACAGAAATTCGCGCTTATCGATAGCCTGGATTATTTTGGTGATGATACCCTCTCAAAAAAAGCCGGTTCTTCACGATAGCCTGACAGGATAAAACATGATTGAAACCGCGGGGATTGCTTTGGCTACTTTTTTTTCAACGATTGGTCCTTTAGATGTGGCCGCTGTTTTTGCTGCCTTAACCTCTTCGGCAACGCCGGCCGAAAGGCGTTCTTATGCTGTGCGCGGGATATTAATCGCCTCCGTTATTCTCGGAATATTTGCATTAACCGGTGATTTTTTATTGGCCAGTTTTGGCATTTCGATGGCGGCATTAAGGACGGCTGGCGGTGTACTTTTATTGTTAATTGGTATTGATATGGTGTTTGCCAGGCCATCAGGGGCTATTACGACCACCTCGGAAGAAAATGATGAGGCCATATTAAAGCATGATATTTCAGTATTTCCGCTGGCGACGCCCTTAATTGCCGGGCCGGGAACCATGGGCGCAGTTATTTTGTTGATGGCTGATGCTAAAGGCAACTTTGGCCATCAGGCGGCTGTACTGTTAGCGTTGCTGGCTATGATTTTGTTTACACTGGTTGCATTGTTGACTGCCGTTCAGATTCACCGGCTTCTGGGGCTAACCGGAATCCATGTCATCATGCGGGTATCCGGTATTTTGCTGACGGCGTTAGCCGTTCAGTTTATTTTTGATGGTATTGCTCAGAGCGGTCTGTTGGTTCATTAAAATTTTTTTTGGCCTTACCATTTAATTCATCAAAAAGTAATCACATAAATGAAACAATAGGTGCAGCTTACAGGCTCATTGTATAATTTAAATCTAGGTTTTTACTGCCTATAACTTAAGGATTAATTGACATATGACTCCAGAAAAACGCTCCATACGCCGTCGTGGCATTTATTTATTACCTAATTTGTTTACTACGGGAGCCTTATTTGCTGGTTTCTATGCCATTACTTCGGCGATGGGCGGGCGTTTCGAGACTGCTGCCGTAGCCATTTTTGTGGCGATGATTCTGGATGGACTGGATGGCCGCGTAGCCCGGTTAACTAATACACAAAGCGAATTCGGCGCTCAATACGATAGCTTGTCGGATATGGTTTCGTTTGGTGCAGCGCCTGCCCTGGTAATGTATTTGTGGGCATTTTCCAGCCTGGGCAAATTAGGTCTGTTTGCCGCCTTTGTACACATGGCGGGCGGCGCTTTAAGACTTGCCCGCTTTAATACGCAACTGACATCTGCTGACAAGCGTTATTTTCAGGGCTTACCCAGTCCGGCAGCGGCAGCTATTCTTGCCGGGTTTATCTGGATTTGTCTGGAGTATGGTTATGATATTGATATATTGAAATATGTCGCACTTGTGTTAACCACCAGCACTGGCTTGTTGATGGTGAGTAATTTCAGGTATTCCAGTTTTAAAGAAATCGATTTAAAAGGTAAAGTGCCTTTTTTTGTAGCTATTGCCGTTATGCTGGGTATTGCTTTTGTAATGGCGCAGCCGCAAACGATGCTGTTCTTATTGTTTCTGGCTTATGCGATTTCGGGTCCGGTTGTTACCCTGGTGATGCGCAAGCGCAGATTGCATGGGCGCAAATCGTAAAATCTGCTTGAGGGCGTACCATCATTCGCGTATAGTTGGCGCTATGATTATTCAATCTATTCCTCATTTCGAAAACACTTTTGCTGGCGCGATGACTGCCAAAGCAGGATTGTGTGCGTGGTTGCGCCTATCTTCAAGATTCCTGCCCTGATGGGCACACATCTTTTTTATTAGTTACTCAAATCCCCCTTATTTTTGTTTATCAACGAAAAAGTTGATATCTCTTCATCGACTGCATGGATGTAGGAGGTAGGCAATGCAGGAGCACAAGCCGAGAATGGAGTTTTTATGAAAGACAAGTTAATTATATTTGATACAACCTTGCGTGATGGCGAACAAAGCCCGGGCGCATCAATGACGCGCGATGAAAAAGTCAGAATTGCAAAAGCACTGGAACGGTTAAAAGTTGATGTCATCGAAGCGGGTTTTCCTGCTGCCAGTCCTGGTGATTTTGAATCCGTTCAGGCAGTCGCCAATGTCATAAAAGACAGTACAGTCTGTGGCCTAGCCAGAGCATTAGATAAAGATATAGACCGCGCAGGTACGGCTCTTAAAGGTGCTAATCGCTCACGGATACATACTTTTATTGCCACGTCGCCAATACACATGCAAATGAAATTGCAAATGTCGCCTGAGCAAGTCATTGACCATGCGGTTAAAGCCGTCAAACGCGCTCGGCAATATACCGACGATGTCGAATTTTCGCCTGAAGATGCCGGACGCTCTGAAGAAGATTTTTTGTGCCGTATACTTGAAGCGGTTATCAATGCCGGTGCTACCACGCTGAATATACCCGACACTGTGGGTTATAGTGTTCCTCAGCAATTTGGCGCAACCATTGCCAATTTGATTAAGCGCATACCTAATTCAGATAAAGCGATTTTTTCTGTGCATTGCCATAATGACCTAGGACTGGCAGTAGCCAATTCCTTGTCGGCAGTCATGAACGGCGCTCGCCAGGTTGAATGTACCATTAATGGTTTGGGGGAACGTGCCGGTAATGCATCACTGGAAGAAGTGGTGATGGCCGTTCGTACCCGTCATGATGTGTTTAGCTGCCAAACAGGCATAGATACCCGCGAAATTTTGACCTGCTCAAAATTGGTTTCTTCCATCACCGGTTTTCCTGTGCAACCCAACAAGGCTATCGTCGGCGCGAATGCCTTTGCCCATGAAGCAGGTATCCATCAGGATGGCGTCTTAAAAAGCCGCGAGACTTACGAAATCATGCGTGCTGAAGACGTAGGCTGGACAGCTAACCGGATGGTGTTGGGCAAGCATTCAGGCAGAAATGCCTTTAAAAGCCGAATCACTGAATTGGGTTTTGAATTCACCTCGGAAGAAGAGCTAAATGATGCTTTTTCACGCTTTAAGCAATTGGCGGATAAAAAACACGAAATTTTCGATGAAGATTTACAGGCACTGATTTCAGAAGCCGGTTTTGAGTCAGAAGATGAGTATGTCAAACTCATCTCCCTGCATGTGTGTTCCGAAACCGGCGAAATACCTAACGCAAAGGTAACCCTGCGGGTAGATAATAAGGAAGTTATAGGGAGCTCTGATGGGGGCGGCGTTGTGGACGCCAGCTTGAAAGCCATTGAAAAACTGGTAAAGTCCAAGGCCACTTTGGAGCTTTATTCGGTTAACAACATTACCAATGGCACGGATGCCCAGGGCGAAGTCACTGTGCGCCTTGAAAAAGAAGGCCGGATAGTTAATGGTTTGGGGGCTGACACCGATATAGTGATTGCTTCAGCAAAAGCCTATATCAATGCGGTAAACAAACTGCATAGCCCCGATCAGCGCAGACATCCCCAGAAAGGGGATGTTTGAGNNTTTTTAAACTTTGTAGGGGCGACTTTGTTGCCCCTGGCATCTTGCCTTTCGTAGACCGGGAGATTAATTTTGGATAACGCACTACGCTTGCAGTATCTGGAGGCCATGGGTATTGATGTCTGGCTGCCCAGAGCTTCAGCGCATAGTGAGCAGCCACTATCACCTGAAGTTGTCACTGATAATTCTGAACCGGAAACAACAGCCGATCAATGGGATATACTGCAAGCTGAAGTCGCTAACTGCACAAAATGCGCTTTGTGTGCAACACGTACCCAAACGGTATTTGGCTCAGGGAATAAACAGGCTGATTGGATGCTGGTGGGAGAAGCGCCTGGACAACATGAAGACGAACAAGGCCTGCCCTTTGTCGGTAACGCAGGGTTATTGTTAACAGAAATGTTAAGAGCTATAGGCCTGACCCGGGAAGAAGTCTTTATCACCAACATACTAAAGTGCAGACCACCCAGTAACCGTGATCCCCATGCCGACGAAGTTGAAAGCTGCAACGATTATTTACAGCGGCAACTGAAGATGATTCAACCCAAAATCATTCTGGCTATAGGACGTATTGCGGCGCAAACCCTGTTAAAAACAGATGCCCCCTTAGCCAAGCTCAGGGGCAAAGTACACACTTTTAATAATACGCCGGTTGTTGTAGTCTATCATCCTGCGTATTTGCTAAGGTCTTTGTCAGAAAAACGCAAAGCCTGGCTGGATTTACAATTAGCGATACAAACAGTGAAAGATAATAAAGGTTGATTATGCGTGGATTGTTAGACAAAATAAAAAACTTGGTGATTTATGATGCCGACAGGGAATTTTATGCCAAAGTATTTCCCGATTCCGTGAATAAAAAGGATTTGCTACGCCTGAGAACAATGACTCATGCTGATTTGCCCACTGTGCTGGAAATAGAAAGGAAAAACTATCAATTTCCCTGGGAAGAAGACATATTTACAGACTGCTTTAAAGCGGGTTACAGTTGCTGGGTATGTGAATTGCAGGATAAAGTGCTGGGTTATAGCCTGCTTTCAGTAGCGGTTGGTGAAGCGCATATACTCAATATTTCTGTAGATCCTGCCGAGCAGAAACAGGGAATTGGTCGTAAAATGCTAGAACACCTGATCGAAGTCGCCAGAGGACGGGCAGAAACTGTTTTTCTGGAAGTCAGACCCACAAATACTGCTGCTATCGCGCTATATGAAGACATAGGCTTTAACGAGATAGGCATTAGAAAAGGCTATTATCCAACCGAAAATGGCCGTGAAGATGCCATCATGCTGGCGCTGCAGTTGTTTTAAGTCGTCTCTTGAAAACGAGAACTGTCCACGAAACACACGAAAGGCACGAAAATAAATAAATTTGCTTGATAGCATAGAGTATGCAACCCTATACAACGTGCTGTGTTTAATGTTTTTGGTTACTTATCATTATTGGCAGGATTTAGACCTTTCAGGTTTTAAAAACCTGAAAGGTCTAGCGAAACTACATGCGCTTAATGAGAAGTTACTGTTTGACTATGCACCCTTT
>NQJI01000178.1 GCA_002256705.1 Methylococcaceae bacterium NSM2-1 | reverse complement strand
GTTCTTTCGGGTCTGCCAACAAGTCGTGCTCAAGGGCAATATCCTGTTCAGGCGTTGCACCGCGCCGGCGTGTTCCGGCAATCGGACGTACCGTGACAGTATTATCTTCCAGCCTGACCAGTATTTCCGGCGACGAGCCAACGATATGAAAATCGCCCAGATTCAGGTAAAACATGTAAGGCGATGGATTCAGACAACGCAAGGCGCGGTATAAATTTAGCGGTGAAGCGGTATAAGGAATGGACAGACGTTGTGATAACACCACTTGCATAATATCGCCATCGGTGATGTAGTCCTTGGCTTTCAGTACAGCATCTTCAAAACCCTGTTGGGTAAAACCCGAGATAAAATCAGCTTCTTCAACCTTGCACGGTCTGGCATGTTTTTCTGGTTTGGCTTGTATTTCGCGCAGCTTGACAGCCAGCTCAGACACTCGCGCCACGGCACGATTATAGGCATCGGCTTCTTCAGGATTGGCGTGTGTCAACAACAACACCTTGCCGGACAGATTATCAAACACCAGTATTTCTTCTGACACCATCAGTAAAATATCGGGACACCCTAACGGGTCCGGTTTTCCAGTTCCACGCAGACGCGGCTCAATATAAGCGATAGTTTCATAACCGAAATAGCCAACCAGGCCGCCATTAAAGCGCGGTAAATCGGCAATATCGGGTACCTTATAGCGTTGCTTGAATTGCTCGATCCAGACTAGCGGATTGTCGTGCGTCACTGTTTCCAGTAATTCACCGTTTTGTTCCAGACGAATTTGATTGCCGTAGATTTTAAAAAGCGTTTTACAGGGCAAGCCTATGATGGAATAACGGCCCCATTGCTCACCGCCGTGGACAGATTCGAATAAATAGGAATACGGGCCATCAGCCAGTTTCAGATAAGCACTTAAAGGTGTATCCAAATCAGCCAGGACTTCGCGACTAACCGGGATACGGTTGTAGCCTTGTTGGGCATAGTGATTAAATTGTTCTGGGGTCATGGTGGTTTTGATATTCAACTGGTTTATAGAGTTTCGCAAAATCGCAGCCGCTTTTAAAATAATCTATCCAGATAGGGCTATCAACCAGATTGTGCATTGCGCTTTCTAAGCGAATCAATGTCTATATCAAGATTAACCTTACCTTTATAAGATTTTAGCTTTGCAACTTTATTTTTTTTAATTAACTCTTGCAACGCCAATACAATAACTTTGGTTTTTGTTTTAATGTCAGTTGATTGCATGGTTTCTTGTGTAACTCATCGGGTAAGCTAGCATTGGTTTCATTTTTGTAGCAAGTAGCCTCGATGTAACGCGGTGGAATCGAGGATAATCGGGAGTCACCACGCCCTCGATTCCGTTTTACTCCATCGAGGCTACTTGCTTGTTGGGCATAGTGATTAAATTGTTCTGGGGTCATGGTGTTATTCAAATAGTTGTATATCAATAATTTGATTTAATAAGCCAAAAGGGTGCGTGGTGCGTACCCTACCTAGCTATATTATCACCGCGCTGGTTGAGCGCAATATTAGGAATCTGGTTGATCGGAATTATTGGAATCTGAATCTTTTGATTTACTACCCGCTTTGGCAATACCATAACCACCTAAGCTGCCCCCGGTTATATAAACAATTGCTTTAATAATTTCCATTGCTATCGGGCTATTATTTGAATACAGCGCGTAAAAAACGATCGATGAAACCATGAGAGCTAAGATGGTTACAAGAATATAGGTGGATTTTTTAACTGATAACTGGTGGTTTCTTTGTAATTTTCTATCTTCAATTTTTGCCAATAAGGCTGCCTTGCCAAATTCAAACCCATGATCGTCTTGCTGTTTTTGAAGTGCTAATTCTATGGCTTTCAACTCAAGCTCTTTAGCTTGATTTTCTAATAATGTTTTAACGACGTCTGGAGTTAACCCTTCAGAAATAGCACTATTGGAATTATTTTGTAATGTTTTCTCTTGCATCAGTTAATTCCAGCCACCCTATAAGTAGAAACTTTATATTTCACATGGATTTTTCCAAAATCATCATTGTCAAGGCTAGGAGGTATGATTTTAACGGATTGAATTTTGCTTTTTTCGCGCTCTGTCAAAGACATAAATTTTTCAACAGTTAAAACCTCAGTATCGTTATTTACTAATTCTATTGTGCGCATGAGAGTCACCTAATGATTGTATATGTATATCTAGGACCACAAAAAGCGGAATAAATTGTCAATGTTTTTATAATTAACCTAAAAACTAGTGCTACAAAACTATAGCATAATTACTTAAGCTCGTTAGGTTGGGTAGAGGCGATAACCGAAACCCATCATAATCAATCACCGATGGATGGGTTTCGCTACCGCTCTCGGCAGCTGCTACAGTTGCCTAAAGCGCCTACTTTTGGGCGTCCTACCTTCTGCATCCATGCAAGTCTCGTACGCATCCTACAAATCTAAACCGCCAGCGCCAATTCCGCGCGCATTTCATCGATGACTTTTTTGTAATCAGGCTGACTGAAAATCGCTGAGCCTGCAACAAACGTATCTGCTCCCGCCGCTTTAATTTCGCGAATATTGTCGGTTTTTACGCCGCCGTCAATTTCCAGACGAATATCAAAACCGCTGTCATCAATTTTTTTTCTGACGAGCTTTAATTTATCCAATGCCGAAGGTATAAACGATTGTCCGCCGAAACCGGGATTTACCGACATCAACAAAATGATATCCAGTTTGTCCATGATATGGTCCAAATAATGCAGCGGTGTACCAGGATTAAAGGTTAAGCCTGCTTTACATCCGGAATCTTTAATCAGTTGCAGGGTACGGTCGATATGTACCGATGCTTCCGGATGGAAGGTAATGATACTGGCGCCGGCTTTAGCAAAATCAGGTATCAGCCTGTCTACGGGTGCAACCATCAAATGCACATCTATAGGCGCTGTCACACCGTGCTTTCTCAGGGCTTCGCAAACCAGTGGCCCGATGGTCAGATTAGGCACAAAATGATTGTCCATGACATCAAAATGTACAATATCAGCACCAGCGGCTAAAACCTTATCAACTTCCTCGCCTAATTTGGCGAAATCGGCTGAAAGAATGGAGGGGGCAATCCAGTTTTCGTTCATGTTCTGTTCCTCTGTATAAAATGATTTATTATATCTTTTTTTTGCCGGTTGATCTTCGTTATAAAATAACAGCGCTTGCCATCATACAGGAAACGCAATCGATGAAACTAGTGACCTTTACTCATAATAAACTATCGCGTGTAGGCGCGGTTATTGATGATGCCGTTGTTGATAGTAAAGACTACCCTGATATTCCGGCCTCCATGGTCGAATTTTTAGGCGCAGGCTCTAAGGCATTGCAAGCCATGCAGGAACTTATTGACAGTGGTAATGCGCGCATTGCCCTGGATGAGGTCAATCTGAATGCTCCGGTGCCAAGACCGGGGAAATATCTGGGAATTGCCCTGAACTATGTCGGCCATATTGAAGAAACGGGGCGTGAAAAACCCGAGTATCCGAGTTTCTTTACCAAGCAAAGCACTTGTGTTATTGGCTACGGAGATGCCATTCACAGACCCAGGGTATCGGATAAACTGGACTATGAAGGTGAACTGGCTTTTGTTATCGGCAAACGTTGCCGCCATGTCCCTGTCGATAAGGCTCATCAGGTGATTGCCGGCTTTACCATTGCTAACGATGTGTCGGTGCGTGACTGGCAGATGCGTTCACCCACCCTGATGATTGGAAAATCATTCGATACTTGCGGGCCGCTAGGCCCCTGGATAGTCACCAGCGATGAAATCAGAGATCCTCATAATCTGGC
>NQJI01000177.1 GCA_002256705.1 Methylococcaceae bacterium NSM2-1 | reverse complement strand
AATCCTACCTGAAAACTTTATCACCCTTGTCGAGCAACTGGGCTTGATCGTGGAACTGGGTAACTGGGCAATTAAAACCGTCTGTGAGCAAATATCAAAATGGCATCGTTCAGGTCTGCCATTTATTCAAGTCGCGGTGAATCTTTCGCCCGCTCATTTCCAAGATCTTGGCTTAATAGATACCGTTCAGGATTTATTAAATAAGGCTGGTATACCCGCTCACTATCTGGAACTGGAAGTTACCGAGAGCGCGATGCAAACAAAAGGACATATTGAAGTATTTAAACAACTAAGGAAAATCGGTGTAAAAATTGCTATAGACGATTTCGGCACCGGCTTTTCCTGCCTGGCTTCTTTAAAACAGCTCCCGCTCGATTGTTTAAAAATCGATAAAATATTTGTTGACGACATGCTCTACAATTCGCATACCTCTTTACTTTTGGGAACAATTATTGGTTTGGCCAATGCACTAGACTATACACTGGTTGCAGAAGGTGTTGAAACCAAAGACCAGGCATTAGTCCTGCAGAGCTTGGGCTGTAACATCGTACAAGGCTTCTTTTTTAGCCCAGCCGTCCCCGCCGATGATATTCCTGCTCTGATAAATAGCCACGTTTCGAGAGATGCGAGTACATAATATAAACCAAAAAAACATAAGCAGTTGTCCAAAATATTCATCATAAAAAAGACCGCCAGGCATGAATCTAACTTACATTTATTCTTGATGCTTACAATTTTTCCAGGAATTTCTCTCTTATGGACATCGCTATCTGCACAGCCTTTTATATCTTAAATAAAATATAACTCCCTTGCTGGAGAGGGAGGAAGGCGTGATTGCTCTTGTGTAGATACTCATGCTTATAGGAGCAAAAGCAAGAAACACTAAATTCTTTTAACCTGAACTAACTCGACACATCAATAAATCCATGCAAACCACGCTTGGACTTAATCGCCAACCAGTCTTTTAATTGCCTTAATTCTTCGGTTTCTTCTAACCCGTCCAGGCCTTGCTTGTTTTTTAACAAGCGAAATGCCGCCGAAAGCACTTTATAGCGATCTCCGGTGATGCCTGCACGCCTTAACCCTACAGTATTTAATTTGTAGTGCCTGGCTGGCCGTCCGCCAATCAGCATAAACGGAATGACATCCATATTCAGACCTGTAGTACCCTGCACTATCGCGTACGAACCGACCCGGCAAAATTGATGCACCACCACAGCGCCGCCCATAAAAACGTTATTACCCACTTCAACATGACCGCCTATCGCGACATTATTGGCAAATATCGTGTTATTGCCGATAGTACAATCATGCGCAACATGGCTATTATTCATAAAGTAACAACCTGAACCAATACGTGTCTCGGCATTTTCTTTAGAAGCCCTGTGTACGGTAAAACCTTCTCTAAATACATTATTATCACCTATGGTTAACCAGGAAACCGTTTCTGCCTTAAAGCTCGTGTCTTGAGGTAAGCCGCCTAAGACCGCATGTGGATGTAAAATATTGCCGGCGCCCATTTTTACATGACTGTGAACCACGGCATGGGTGCCCACCTGGCAATTTGCGCCCATCTCAGCGCCTGTTTCAATAACGGCAAAAGGCCCTACGGTAACATTGTCTCCCAGTACAACATCAGGAGCTATGTAAGCGGTCGAGTGAATATTTTGTGCCATATTAACTATCCTCTTGGATGATATTTTGAATGTAATTCTTTTAATCGTTCACGGGCAATGTGGGTATAGATTTGGGTGGTTGATAAATCTGCATGCCCCAATAATAATTGCACAACACGCAAATCCGCACCATGATTTAACAAATGCGTTGCAAAAGCGTGCCTTAAGGTATGGGGCGACAGCTCTTTGTTAATACCTGCTTTTTTTGCATGGCGTTTGATAATATGCCAAAAAGCCTGTCTTGTCATGCCGCCCGCTCGGTTGGTTACAAACAAATAATCGCATTGCCGTTCACCCAGAATGGTTTTCCTAGCCTGGTTCATATAACCTTCCAACCAGCTCATGGCTTCTTCACCGACCGGTACCAATCGCTCTTTATTGCCTTTGCCAATAATTCTGACCACACCTTGCCTGAAACTGATTTGTTCAAATTTTAAACCGACCAACTCAGATACCCTAAGTCCGGTTGCATAGAGCATTTCCAGCATTGCTTTATCTCTGAATCCTTGTGTATTTGTCACCTCCGGAGCATTCAGCAATAGATCGACATCTTGTTCAGAAAGCGAGACAGGTAATGACCTACCTATATGGGGTGATTCTATCAATGCGGTAGGATCAATTATTATGCGATTTTCCCTGATGTAATAACCATAAAAGCGGCGCAAACTGGATAATATACGCGCTGAGGATCGATTGCCTATACCCGCTTTATAGCGACTCGCCAAAAACTTCGATAAATCACCCATATCGACATCCAGCATGGATTTATCTCCCAACCATTTGGCAAAAATCCTCAAATCGCTACTGTAGGCGGAAAGGGTATTTTCACTCAAACCCTGCTCTACCCAGACCGCATCGAGAAACTGGTCTATCAAGGTAATAGCGCTCATTGTTTACGGGCCGCTTCATAATCCAGTAACTTATATTTAATAGCCAAAAAATCACCTTCTGTTTGCCCGCAATAGCCACCCATACCGGAAACTGACACGACCCGATGGCAAGGAATAATCACTGGATAAGGATTGTCCCTGCACGCATTGCCGACAGCTCGCGCAGACGAGCCTATTTTTCCGGCTAAAGCAGAATAAGTGATGGTTTCTCCAAAAGGAATTTTACACAGTTCAGCCCAGACTTTATGCCGGTAAGCACTGCCCTGTATTAACAAGTTAATGTTAATCCGTTTATCGGTATTTAACCAATATTGCCTGAATTGTTGCTGTATTTCATGGTTTTGTGGGTAGAGGCCATCATCAAGCCCCCAGTCAACTTTACTAATAACGCCTTGCTGGCTATATAAAACCAGTTGACCTGCGGGGGTGCGAATCTTTATGACCTCCTCAGTTCCAGAGCAAGTTTCTACCCACTTAATTACAAATGACATTAACAATACCTGAGTAGTAAATGAATCGATTGGACGTAAGCATATCGCCTTCTAATAGCTTGTAGGATTGAGAGCGGAACGAAGTCCCTAGCCTAGCACCCCATCCGACACAATAAGTTTCGGCTATCGCCTTTATTCGTCCACTGACTGAATTTAAACGGAGAGCACCCAGAAAATTATGTGGCTTTAACGATGATGATTGAGTGTGTTGAATGATCATTAAGAAAGAGTGAAGACAATCGCGTTCGTCGCCTAACGCACCCACGAATGAATTGACTATTTGTATTCTTGCTTCATTAGCAGGCAATGTTATATCAATTGAACATGATGTGCTTCCATTAAATTCTTTGTTGATTTATGAGCTGTGCATTTTTGACAGAATTTTTCTCCACCTACATCTGATTTGAAAGGTCGTACATTATCAGCATATGCTGATCTTTTTGTTTTTCGGTCATGCCACCCATCATATCCATGCCTGGCCTTGGCTCCGAAGTTTTTTGCGGCTCTATGGCAAAACTCATCATGCATTTAGAAAGTAAGGTGAGCCCCAAGAATAAAGATACCCTCCAACAATAGTTATATAGATATATTCTTTACCGGAATTTACCTAACAGTAACAAATCGGCAGTTGATCCAGATAAGTATTGCATAAGAATTACCTTTGTTGATTGGATTATAAACATAGAAACTATGGGTATAACGAGATATTATCTAGCGCCTAAAAAATTCTTACTTCTTAGCAACGAAATAAGAGTATTTCTACGAA
>NQJI01000176.1 GCA_002256705.1 Methylococcaceae bacterium NSM2-1 | reverse complement strand
GAAATTCTCAAACTGGAGGCTATCTGCAATCGGCCAAGAAAAGTCATTCGAAAATCTTCATGAGATTATCTCGATTAGAGATTAATATGGCGTAGATAATAACTCGTTTAAAAAAGTATTTTAAGGAATGTCTTGATCCAACCTTAATTGATAGAGTATTACTCTGATGAATAGCGTGAGTATCCGGTTTCTGGTTTGTTTGTTGCTGCTTTGGTTTTGTGCGGATGATGTTTACAGTCATGAACATCACTCAATGTCGTGCCGGTCCATTAATGGTAGATTAAGCGATTTGAAGTTGCAGCAACCGCCGAGGCGAGTGCTGCTTGTGCCTTTACTGAGAAGGGATCCGTATACGAATGAGAGTCCAAGATGGCCCGAGCAACCCGCGCGCACTCTAAATGCCTTTTACCGCAACCGTTTTAATGCGACCGTTATGCAACTGGGGAATGTCTGGACCTGGACGGATTATTACCGGCAGGTCGAGCAATTGGTGCAGCAGTCGCCTCCTTTCGATCGGGTTATTTTCATCAGTCATGGCGGTTTCGACGGCCCCATACTTAATAATACCGTGTTTGGGCAAGACTTTCAGCTAACCGGGAACAAAGGCAAATTTCTTCGGCTTTCCGAGGTGCAACCGGGACTTAAGAATTTATTGTCAATCACCTATGATACTGGAAAAAATCGCATATTTAGCGACTATATGGCCTCGCGCTGGCAGGAGTTGGTGCCGATGAAATCGACCGATATCTGGCATCTGCTCAAGGGGCTGGAAAAACAGTTACAGCCGCTGGACGGTGCCTGTTTCCAACGTTACTGCTCGCCGGATAAACTGACCACAAAGAGCGGAGAGCAGCGTGAATACCAGCTCTATCTCTGTGAACTCATTTGCCGCAAATCACTGTTTGATCTAAAGACGTCTGTTGAAATATCCCCGGAGCGGTTCTTTAATTTCACAAAATCTTTGGGTTCGCTTGTAACTGCAGACGGCCTGATTTTTTTCGGCGCCTGCAACCCGGGCAGCCCCGCTCCTCAAAAAGTTGTGGAGCGGGATGAAATTGATTTGTTAATCAACTCAAACCTTGCGGGCGGACCGCACAAAAGCTACGTGCATTTGGTTAGCGCAGCAACCGGCCGAATTACCGCCGGTCCTATAGGAAGTAGCAGCGCCGAGGACATTGTAAAACGAATTATAATGCTTGAAACCAGTCGTTCCCAACACTATTTATGCATCGTTGCTCCTGCGGCGAAGTGATCATACAGCATACCCTACGAATTACCTTAATTAGCAGCCTAGGTTGATGATATAGATTTCTCAATCACCTTGGTGCTATAAACAACACCGGAAGTTTTTAACCTGCGTAAATGGACTAAGGTGTCTGGAGGGAATTCAAGGTGATTCGTCATTGGAAAGCCTCTTGCCAACAAGACACAATATCAAGCTAAAAAATGTATGACTACCTTAGATCAGTATAGCAAAAAACTCAATTTATTGCCGCGCGAAGTATATGCCGAGTAATGCCCAGCATATTCTCCATCTGAATATTTAAGCTTATTTACCTAACACATCATTACGTGTGCTTTCAGCAATCGCGGCAGCCTGGGCGATAAGTTCCTGAGGAACATTTAGCTCCTTCATTGTCGCACCCAAATGCTCCATAACTATATTAAAATGGTCATTATTTAACCCCATCTTAACTAGGCGAGCATGAGCTTTGCGCATATCTGCTCCGGTATAGCTATTCGGTCCGCCAAATGCCATAGTAAAAAAAGCTTTTTGTTTGGCTGCCTGTTCTTCCATATCAATATCGTCGAAAAAACGGTTAATACGGTAATCCGTCAGTACTTTGCGATAAAAAATATCAACGGCGGCATCAACAGCCGCTGCACCACCGATTTTGTCAAATAGTGTTAATGTTTTGTCAGGGTTTGTTTCTGGTGTTGCGCTCATCTTTGTCTCCGGTGTTATTATTTTAGGATATTATAACTTTTATTAAGCAATGAATGCTCGGGGGAAAGTTTATAACAACCTAAAAAGTTATACAATATATAACTTGTAAAAGATTTGTATGGCATAATCAATAATTGTTTTAATGTTCCTGATAAACCTCATAATAAAATCTCTTATGCTACAAAATATAAGCCCCCGCCAACATCATATTCTTGTGCAATTACTGGAAAACAGGACTGGTTTAAGTATTGACGCACTCGCAAAAGTACTGGATATTTCAAGAGCCGCAGTCCAACAGCATGTTGTTGGTCTTGAGGGAGACGGATATATAAAAAAAATCTCGCTTAATAAAACCGCAGGACGACCCGTAGTCATTTACGGCATCACCGATAAGGGCATTAACTATTTCCCGAAACAATATGCCTGGTTTTCCGATTTAATTCTCACTCAGTTGCGACAGGAAATGGGTGCTGAAGCTTTTAAGGATTACATGCAGAGATTAGGCATCAGGCTGGCAAATAATTTGCGCAGTCAATTTGAAGGAAAAACCTTGAACGATCGCATGGATGAGCTGTTATTAATCATGACGAATCTGGGTTTTCAGGTGACGATAGACGTAGAATCTGAAACCAGCAAATCAGTTATACGTGCAAACAATTGCATTTATCACGATCTGGCACAGAAACATAATGAAATTTGTGCGTTCGATTTGGCGCTGATGTCTTCTTTACTGGACAAAGAGGTTAAGCAGTTAAATTGTATGGCAACGGGCGATTGTGCCTGTCGTTTCAGGATTCAGGATAAACAAACATAATAATATTTGTGCGTTCGATTTGGCGCTGATGTCTTCTTTACTGGTCAAAGAGGTTTAGCAGTCAGGGCAAACGCATTAAAATTTCAGGCCGATCACCACTTCCGCTCGGAAGTCACCGCTCAACGTGAGGGCTTTCTAAAAAGTGTAATCCATGACTGTATGTAGTATAAAATGAATCCTGAAGATTTTATCCACTCTTTATCTCCAAAGGAGAAGATATGAAACATGAATCACTATATGACTACAGTGGCGACCCCGACTTATTAAACAAATTTCGAGAGATGGTTGCAGTAAATGCTTATTATAGAGCCGAAAAAAGGGGTTTTGAACCCGGTCATGAAATGGAAGACTGGCATGAAGCCGAGCTGGAAATAACAAACACCTATCGCTATTGGTTTCAGTAAATTGCATGATGTATTATATTGTTCTCCATTGAATCGGGGAAGGAAGCAGCGTTACCACTGCCTCCTTCCCTAAGAACCGTGCGTGCGAATTTCCCCGCACACGGCTCAAGCCTCTTCAAAGCCCCTTTGTAGGAGCCGGCGGCACAACGTCTGTCTTTCGGCAATGTACTTGCTTATGGCAGTTGGGATGCACCAGAACCAGATTACTCAAATTGTCCTTGCCACCTTCTGACTTCGGCAGAATGTGGTGTATATTCCACCCCGTGTCCTTCGTGATCTTCTGGTTACAGTTTGGACAGTTGCCTTCTTGGTCCCACCAGAGGTAGCGCAGCTTTCTTCTTCCCTTGAGGTTATCCATCATTTTCCAGCCGAGTCAGCCTTCAAAGTAAGATTCCAATTTTGGACAGGGTAATTGTCGCCAATCACCTTGCAAATGGCAAAAAAGCTTTCATAGGGGTACAGTCCGTCCGCGAGTGTCACTATGGGCAGGCGTAGATAAACTTCCTTCAACTTGGCTGCCAGACGGGGAATCCCTTACGCTCACAATCTTGTTTGTCATACTCTCCGACTTCAGGGGTTTTCAATCACTGGGTGGCGGTGGCGATGGCGATGGAAATGCTGAATCTGTTCGGGGTGACACCTGGCTTCCAAGATTGAATGAAAGTAGG
>NQJI01000175.1 GCA_002256705.1 Methylococcaceae bacterium NSM2-1 | reverse complement strand
AAACGATGATAAATAATTGCCCTATTTTGGTGCGATCATTAAAAAACGCTCTGGTCGCCATTGTTATCAATACCCGCTACTAACAAAACCGATTATATCTTAGGCGAAGACTGGAATTGCTTTGTTTGCTACTTTGTTAATAAGCAACAAAATGGACTAAAATTGCAAACAATTAATTCAAAACAACACCTCATGCGCACTATAATAGTGCATCCATAAAAGAAAAATTAAGCCATTACTTATAACCCTATGTTTTATAGTTAAATAATTATGTGGCATGGTATATGCTGTTTATTTTTCAGTGTTTTATGCCGACATTGTGAGTGTTGTCTTTTGACAACAAGGCACGTTTATCCAAGCCTTTTAAGGGGAACCAAAAATGAAAAGTATACCAAAACGCAAGAACTCGATGATTATCGTGGCTGCGGGTGGTCTTTTATCTTTAACGATGGGAGCAACTACTTCCTATGCCGCATCAGAAAATGCGGCAGAGATGACAAATGTAGATATTAATGCAAAACCCGAACAGTATGAACCGGAGCCAGAGCCGGCAAAAGGAATGATCAAGGCGCTGACTAAGTATGATATTAACGAAACCAAGTTTTTAAAAGACAATGGTATAACCATCGGTCTCTGGGGCAATGCGGGTATTACCTATAACGCGGAAAGTCCCGATAATAATTTTAACGGCCCGGTCACGTTTGCGGATCGCTCCGGTGAGTTTCAATTGAATCAGTTGAATCTATCCATACAACGCGCCGTCGCGACGGAAGGGGATAAGTGGGATTTTGGCGGCCGCATCGACGCATTCTTTGGCACGGACGCTATTTTTACCCAGGCTTATGGCGTTCCCTCATTCGATGTAAACTCCGCTCAGCCAAAGGTCAGGAGTTCCTGGGATCTTGATATTCTTGGCACAAATGGCAATCGCTTCTACGGCCTGGCATTACCTCAAGCTTATTTGGAGAGTTATGTACCTGTAGGTAATGGACTGAATGTTAAGGCCGGTCATTTTTATACGCCAATCGGTTATGAAACAGTACCAGCCCCCGATAACTTCTTCTACACCCATGCCTATACCATGCAATACGGCGAACCGTTTACGCATACCGGCCTCATGGGAAACTATTCTGTGGATAAGAATTGGGCAGTTATGGGCGGTGTTATCACCGGTAGCGCCACCGGCGGTTGGGATGGCGGATGGGATCAACAGTTGGGCAACTGGGGAGGCTTATTTGGAACAACCTGGACCAGTGACGACAAGGCTACTTCTGCCAACATCAGCGGTACCTATAGCGCAACTTCAGAACAAAACAGCAGTACCTGGGCTTTATACAGCGTGGTTCTGAAGCACAATATCACCGATAAATTACACTTGATAGGGCAACACGATCACGGTTTTGCAGATAATACCTATGACTACGCCACGGGAACTCCGAATGCAATAAATGCCCAATGGTATGGGATCAACACACATATGTACTATGACATTAAAGATGATCTGTCGGTAGGTATACGCGGTGAATGGTTTCGTGATCAAAATGGTTTTCGGGTCTGCTCTCCGGGACGTGTAGCCGCAGCGACCAACAATGATGGATACAGTTACGCCCTTGGTAGTGGCCAGCTTAATAACAGCAGCTGCGTCGCCGCCAGTTGGTACGCATTCACCGTGGGCATGAATTACAAACCCACAAAATGGTTGAACCTTCGTCCGAACGTCCGCTATGACTGGGTAGATGGATCAGTAGCAGACGGCGGTCGCTACAACCCCTTCGGCAATGGCAAACAAAGTCAATTTCTATTTTCTACCGATTTTACAATCAATTTTTAATCCGGAATCGGTCTGGGATAGTTCCAAAAAATGCGCCTGATGGGCGCATTTTTTGCGAGCAAGATTCCTTCTTATTTTTGGCGAAAACGCTAATTTTAGGTTAGGCTTCAATAATCCTTCTTACTATTATTGCTCCAATGATAGTAACCATATGTGTGATAGGGATAAAGAAGAGCCTCACGACTCTATACGCATCAACTTAAAGATCCCTTTATCTTAGTGTCTCCGCCTCGCTCGTGCGGTTGGCCAAGATACCGCCGCAATGAGGGTTTTTCCGGGAGAAACGCTTTGTGTCCGATTGGGTTTTAGGTTGGTGACAGATTCATTTGTCAGGGCTGGCATTGGGTCAACTAACCCCGGCTTTTGCAACTGAAACTCCAGGCCCTTAAAATCCGAAAACATCGTTTCAATGCGAAAACGTTTTCGGTGCCTCCGCCATCGAAGGCCCATAACGGCGGATTGTAAAGGGGACATCAAGCACACCTGCGCACCCGCCACGTTCCGGGCAAATATCCTGAATTTTAAAGTCATCGTTGCCCTCATAAAAAACACTGTCTTTGGCGGTTCCTCAAACATCGCACCATCCCATCCATAACAGTTCAGTCTCCATTTTTTAGAATCGGATGCCGCCAAGATAGGGGGATTGTTAAAAGCATCCCGTTCCAAAGCCGCTGACAGGCTGAATATGTCGGAACTCAAAACAAGGCGGCAATACCGGCTTGATTTTATGGCAAAAATAAAAATCTCGAACCAATGCCCTTTTTGTTTTTTAACCGCTGCAAGCATTGATAGTAACTTACAAACAACTGTTTACGCCCTATTTTGGGGCGTTTTTCGTTTATATAGCGAGTATAATAGGAACTGTTTTTAAGTAAAGATAGTTTCCATGGGGTTTGGTCTATAAATTGCATGTGGGAACATAAAGCTTTTACATCAAAAACGGCCGATAATAAATTATGTATAAACGCATACTGGATCACCTTAATACTGCAATCTTGTTATTTGATCGTGAATTAATACTTACCTACATCAATACGACGGGAGAAATTCTGCTGGCTGATAGCGCAAATCACTTAGTGGGTCACTTTGCAGATGAATTATTCAAGTCTTCCGATCCTGCACTGCTCATCAATTTGAAACAATCACTGGCGATGGCAGAACCCCTGGTTGATCGCGCTCTTACTCTGAACCGCATGACCCATAATGTTACCATTAACTTTAGCGCAACACCGTTGTTAATCAATGAGCAGGTCAGTGAAATACTGGTCGAGCTTCAACAGGTAGATAGTCACCTGCGTATATCCAAGGAAGAGCAGTTATTAACGCAACAGAATACTGCACGATTGCTGGTTAGAGGCTTGGCTCATGAAATTAAAAATCCCTTAGGCGGATTGCGCGGAGCTGCGCAACTGCTGGATCTGGAATTACATGACCCGGAACTTAAAGAATATACTCAAATCATCATTGCTGAATCAGATCGTCTGCAAGGCCTGATGGATAAAATGCTGGGGCCCAACAAATTGCCCAATAAAAAGGCGCTCAACATTCATGAAGTATTGGAGCGTGTCAGACAATTGGTTCAGGCTGAATCCAGCGGCAGCCTTATTATCAAGAATGATTACGATCCCAGTATTCCCGATATCTTCGCGGACAAAGATCAACTCATCCAGGCCATTTTAAATATTGCCAGAAATGCTGTGCAAGCTATGGAAGGAAAAGGCAATATTGTATTCAAAACACGCATACACCGGCACATGAGCATAGGACGTAAACGTTATAAATTAGCGGTAAAGTGCGACATCATTGATAACGGGCCGGGTATAGATGCCGGCATGATGAATCAGATATTTTACCCCATGATTACCGGACGAGCTGAAGGTACGGGACTGGGTTTATCTATTGCTGATGACAAATCCATACGCTGGGTTGTTGAAAAAGCCTTGCAAAAAGCCGGCATCATCACCCAAAGCTTTTCCAATGGGAAAGAGTTAATGACGGCTTTAAAGGATGACTTGCCTGATGCCCTGATAACCGATATTCGTATGCCCGGCATGGATGGCCTGGAACTTTTAGACAAGGTTCAGCACAGCCACCCGACTTTACCTGTTATCGTAATGACAGCTCACTCCGATCTGGAAAGTGCGGTTTCGGCATTTCATGGCGGTGCATTTGAATATTTGCCTAAACCCTTTGATATTGAGGAAGTTGTCAATCTGGCGCAACGCGCCTGCATACATGGTCGACAGCAGCAAGACGACGCTCATCGCGCCTCTACGACTACTCTGGAACCAACGCCAGAAATTATAGGCGAAGCTCCAGCGATGCAGGAAGTATTTCGGGCGATAGGACGGCTGGCTCGTTCACACATTACCGTGCTCATTAATGGCGAATCGGGAACTGGCAAGGAATTAGTGGCCAAAGCTTTGCACCGTCACAGTCCCAGAGCTAAAAACCCCTTTATTGCCTTAAATATGGCCGCTATCCCTAAAGATCTGATGGAATCGGAACTGTTTGGACACGAGAAAGGCGCTTTTACGGGCGCGCAAGTACGGAGAGCGGGGCGCTTTGAACAAGCCAATGGCGGGACGTTGTTTCTTGATGAAATAGGCGACATGCCTGCGGAATTGCAAACCCGTTTATTGAGAGTACTGGCGGATGGGGAGTTTTATCCTGTTGGGGCTCACCTTGCAGTTAAAGTCGATGTGCGCATTATTGCCGCCACTCATCAGGATCTTGAAACATTAGTTGATCAAGGCCGTTTTCGAGAAGATTTATTCCACCGTTTAAATGTCATTCGTATACACATCCCGCCCCTGCGCGAGCGCAAACAGGACATACCATTGCTGCTGCGCCACTTTTTGCATCAGGCAGCTTCCGAACTGGGCGTGGAAATTAAAACACTGAAACCCGAAGCTGAGGCATTTTTAAGCACGCTGGAATGGCCAGGAAACGTAAGGCAATTGGAAAATAGTTGCCGCTGGTTAACCGTCATGGCCTCGGGTCGGGAAATTCATCTGCATGATTTGCCCCCTGAGTTACTTAATACACCGTCAGAAAAAGAGGCCACCGGAACCGACTGGGAATCTTTGCTAAGAACATCAATAGATCAGCAACTACTGAAAAGAAAACTGGATGTTGCCAAACAGACCATTCCGGCCGTTGAAACCATTTTAATCAAAGCCGCCTTGAACTTCACCCACGGCAAACGTCACGAAGCCGCTATTTTACTGGGCTACGGCCGTAACACCCTAACCCGTAAAATAAAAGAATTGGGAATAGAGAAATAATATCAGGCGTTAGTCTATTCTATCTTCCCGTGCTGCTTGATCCTCTTGGATAAGAACAAGGCTTAAAAGACCTCTAAAAAACCCGCTTTAAACAGAAAAAGTTGCCGATCTCAATGTGTTGAAAACTGAAACTGCTGTATCTCACAGTGAAAGGACATCTTTCATTCCAAGGGGGATCTGTTTTCATGATCCATAGCTGTTCACGCTCGGATTCGATACAGTTGTCTCTCGTAAATGGCGAGCTTCAAAGCGTTAACGTGACTGCTGTATCGAATGCGGATAAGCGCCGCCATAACCATAAGTTGATGCGCATGTGTTTTTTCGCTAGACCTACCTCCATTTGTATTCTTTGTGTTTTCCACTCTTCCGGTTATTGTGTAACAAGTATTAACCTTGTTTAAGCAGTCAAACATCAAAGAGGCGCAGAGTTTACGGGGAATCAATGTTCGAGAATTCATCCACTACTCACCCGGAGTGTGAAGAGGTTTTTCTTTACAACCCGATGATTTTATTCTGTGCTCACTGTGGTGAACTGCAAACTTTAAGATTAAAGGTAACCCGCTCTCTGTCCGCACCACCACGACCCATATTAAACACCATTGCGCCATTATGGTGCATAATGACCTTAAATTCTCTCAGTATTTTTAGATAACAGGCATTGCCATTAAGTTAAGCCAGATGGGAATCTTAGGTTTTAATCTATCCGCACAATGCAACAAGTTACATCTACCCGCGTAAACAATTCTTTATCGTTTGCGGCAAGGCAATCAGGCAATTATTAGTTGCACTTGGCACAGTCCATGCTTTAAGTAATTTTGAGTCGTTACTTTAAAAAGAGAGAGGAACAAATGAAACTGATAACCGCTATTGTTAAACCTTTTAAGCTGGATGATGTCCGTGAGGCGCTTTCAGACATGGGGGTTTCTGGAGTAACCGTAACCGAAGTAAAAGGTTTTGGTCGCCAAAAGGGTCATACTGAACTCTATCGTGGAGCTGAGTATGTAGTTGATTTTTTACCTAAAGCCAAGGTTGAAGTAGCAGTCGCGGACCAATTAGTTGGGCAGGCTGTTGAAGCCATTACCAAAGCAGCTAATACTGGAAAAATTGGTGACGGTAAGATTTTTGTAATTAATTTAGAGCAGGTTGTTCGAATTCGTACCGGTGAAACCGGCGATGAAGCACTCTAGGGTTTATAAGGGGGTAATATGAAACATTTTTTAAATATCTTCATTCTGATTGC
>NQJI01000174.1 GCA_002256705.1 Methylococcaceae bacterium NSM2-1 | reverse complement strand
TCACCATTAAAAAAACAGATCACACGCCTACTAATCCCTTTGCAAGCAGAGCAATCGGGCAAGATCACTTTGTCGCAATGGTTGAAGGTGGCTGCTTGATTCATAGTCTGCCAGTTACGTTGCTAGAAAGTGCAAATTATTTCTCGCCCGATGAGCAAGATGCGTATCGGACTGCTTTTGAAGCGGACATGATCAATTTGCTGGTCGGGCCTCTCGCAGAAGCAAAGCATGTCGCTCTTCGTGATAATGAACGTTTTAATAAAAATCCGATGAATGTCAATGCGCTACATAATTACGGCGGCACATCTGATCTTGAAAAAGTTTATGACTATCTGGAAAATTTTATTGCTGATAAAATTTTGCAAGCAGAAAAAATTGCCGGACTTTTTAACAAAGCGTTTCAATTTATAGACTCACCTGTTCATTGGCAAGCCATTGAACGTCTGGCTGATTACATAATGGACAACACGAAAAACACTATTAGCTGTGAAGAAGCGATTGCCGTGCTAGATGAAAGTACTAGCGCTGTTCGCCATGAAAAATATCATGATGGAGGGTAAAAAAATTATTACCCTTGCCTGATTAATATGGCAAAAATAAAGACTTGACTCCATTTTTGCTTTCAGTAAACAATTAAGAGAACGGAAATTAGAAACACCGTTTCAATAACGGCGAACAAAATAAATAAAGCTCAAAAATGCAGCCGTTTGACGAGCCGAATAAGCATAATTTCTTAAAGGGTAAAAACGGGGTCAAGGCGTTCTTTTTGCCATTTACATGGGAAACAAAGATCTGTCATGATCGACCTGTGCATGTAATAGATAACAGCATACTAGAGGGTCTTTCTACATGGTTACTGATGATCAGGCCGGCAAGTCCAAATCTCGCACAGAACGCCATACAGACCTTGGCCTACAATTTGTTTCTCGATCGAAAACTATCCAGCAACGCAAACAGTTAAGGAAGCGAGCACTGAAGATCGTTAACAACTACACGTTGTTATCGGGTGGCATAGGATTGATTACAATTCCTATTTTTTATCAGATCGCCGTGGGCGGCTTGTTGGGCAAAATGCTTTATGATCTAAGCGAGCTTTATGGATCAAGTCTGACTAAACAAAAGAATAAAGCCATTATTGCCTCTGTTCTCGGAGGCGCGCATTCCGAGTGGATTACAGTTTACCTGGGAGACAATATTGAGAAAATCTTGCCCGGCATGGTCGCAATCAGTAATACAATTGCCCGGCCGGTCGTTGCAGCCGGCATCACTTACGCCATTGGTAGACTCTTTGTTAAGCATTTCGATAGCGGTGCATGGTTGAAGGCAGCATCGGCAACGAATGTATCTCTTGTTCCGTACCCATAGCGTCTTTGGCTAAGGGCACCTGAATCGGCTGTGCTCATCCGGCTTTAATACAGCAAGTGATTTAGTGATCGCTATCAGCGTTTTTCGACACCGTTTTCCTGTGTGTCCCGGATGACCGGTTTAATCGCAATGAATTGATGATCACCGAAACGGAACTAAGTGCCATGGCCGCTGATGCAATCGTCGGATTCAGTTTTCCGGCCACGGCGAACGGAATAGCGACGGCGTTATAGCCGAAGGCCCAAAACAGATTTTGTTTAATAATGCCCAACGTCTGGTTACTCAATGCGATCGCTTCGACGACTTTGCCTATATCGCCATTGACCAGGACCAAATCCGCCGCGTGAATTGCAATACCGGTACCCTTGTCAATTGCCATACTGAGGTTCGCTGCTGCCAGCGCGGGAGCATCATTAATGCCATCGCCTATCATGGCGACATGGCGCCCCTGTTTTTGCAAGCTTCGAATAATCTCCAGTTTTTTCACAGGATTCGCTTGGGCTATCACTGTTTTTATGCCGACTTGTTCGGCAACAGGCCAGGCCGCTTCCCCGGTATCTCCAGTCACCATCATCGTTTCGATGTGACTCTCATGCAACTGCTTGATACCCAGCCGGGCATTGGGCCTGACTTGATCAGTCACCGCAAATAATGCCGCCGCCTGATGATCAATAGCCAGATAAATCAGTGTTTTTCCCTGTTTCGCCAGATGCTTCGCCGTTGCTTTTAACGCAGTCAAATCAATTTGTTGCCCTTGGAGCCAGGATTCATTACCCAGCAATAATTCATACTGGCCAACGCTGGCGCGGATTCCCTGATCGGGAATGCTATGGAAATGGGAAGACTCCAAGCGGCTAATATCCCTTACCTTGGCATACTGAACAAGCGCTTGAGCAAGAAAGTGTTCTGAATTGAATTCTGCAGATGCCGCTAATTGAATAATACTTTCATCATCCAGATGAGAGACATTGAACAAGTCGGTAACGTTGGCTTTGCCTTCGGTAAGGGTGCCGGTTTTATCAAAAATAACAATATCGATGGTGGCCGCCGTCTCCAGCGCTTCGCCATTACGAATATAAATACCGCGCCGTGCAGCCCGCCCTGTACCGACCATGGTTGCCGCCGGTGTTGCCAAACCCAGCGCACAGGGGCAGGAAATCAGCAGCACGGCAATGGCATTGGCTAGCGCATGCGCAACGCGTTCTCCCGTCAGCAGCCATCCGCCAAAGGTCACGCCCGATAGCACGATGACCGATGGCACAAACACCGATGACAAGGCATCAACCGTTTTTTGAATCTGCAATTTGGAGGCCTGTGCCTGGTCAACCATATGTATCAACCCGGATAGAACGGTATCCTTACCCGTCGCTGTGGCACGGATATGCAAAACGCCACTCCCGTTGATACAACCGTCATATACTTTATGCCCGGACTCCTTTATGCCGGGTGTACTGGAGCCGGTTACCATGGACTCATCAACGCTGGAAAGCCCTTTGATCACCACGCCGTCAGCAGGAATTTTTTCACCGGGACGAATCAGCAAAATATCATCTACCGCGATTTTATCGGCACTGATTTTAATTTCTTCGTCATTACGTAACAGCGTCGCTTCCTGGGGTTGCAAGTTCACCAGCTTATGGATGTCATTGACTACTTTTCTTTTTGCCAATTCCTCCAGATACCGGCCTAACAGAACAAAATCAATGATGCCGGTTGCCGCATTAAAGTAAACATGGCGAGAGCTGCGAAATAATGCCACAAGACTGTAACTGTATGCCGCGCCAACTCCCAGCGCAATCAAGCTATCCGTATTGGCAGAACCTTGTTTCGCCTGATTTAGCGCTTTTTTAAAAATGCCCCGGCCTTCCCAAAAAACAACGGGCGTAGCAAATAATGCCTGTAACAGCAAAAGAAAACGCGATCTTGATCTCAAGAGGCTCAGTAGCGTCACCGGCAAGCTCAGCAAACCTAACGATATCAATTGTTTTTTTGCCATAATCAAATGTTTGCCTTCCAGTTCGAACAGCAATTTTCGTTCAGTCAGCGAATCGATTGAAAAAGCCTGGTAGCCATTTGCCGAAATAATTTTAAAAAGCATTTCTTTAGAGAGATAACCTTTGACTCGAGCCGTTTCCGACAGATAATTGACACTCGCCTTGGTTATATCGGGTTCACGCTGCAACACCATTTCCAGAAACAGGGCACAGGACGCACAGCTCATTCCGCCAATCCCGATAACAAAATCCTGTAATGCTTCGCTGGGGCGGGTGTTTTTATACTTGATGGCGTTAATGGTCTGGCGCGGCTTCAGGCCAATGTTGCCTATGACTGCTTCCAGAAGATGCAACAGATTGACAGCAGGCAGAGATTCCGGGTCAAAATGAATGGTTACCGAAGCGATTGCCGGAACGATTTTTACGGCTTCAATGCCCGCTCGTTTGCATAACAATATTTCCAGTACATAAGCGCGCTCCTGATCCTTG
>NQJI01000022.1 GCA_002256705.1 Methylococcaceae bacterium NSM2-1 | reverse complement strand
TAAACCGGCACCTATAGCGGCAGACATCGGCTCTTCAATTAAATAAACCTCGCGAGCGCCCGCCATTGCTGCCGACTCCCGGATGGCGCGACGCTCGACTTGAGTTGAACCGCAAGGCACACAGATCAAAATACGCGGACTGGGACGTAGCCACCGGTTTTTCTTGTGAACTTTTTCGATAAAAAATCGCAACATCCGCTCAGTGATCGCAAAATCCGCGATTACGCCGTCTTTCAGTGGCCGGATTGCAGTGATATTGCCTGGAGTACGCCCCAGCATTTGTTTTGCGTCAGTTCCGACAGCAGCGATGGTTTTGGAACCACGGATTTTGTCCTCTTTGATGGCAACAACGGATGGCTCATTAAGTACGATCCCTTGCCCCGGAATGTAAATCAATGTATTTGCGGTTCCCAGGTCTATCGAGAGATCGTTGGAGAAAAGGCCGCGAATTCTTTTGAACATTTTTTACCTGTTTCCTTTAAGGAATAAAAATGTTACTACTTTATCAATCAAGCAGGTATTTGAGCAAGATATAAGTATGATTTTTGTAGTAATATACTCTGCAAGGTCTAGGAATACGCTACACAAATACCAAAGGCACAGAATGTAGCTTGTCCATAACGCATCTTATACCTTTCTTACTGAGTTTTAAATATGGAGACAAACAATGTCGTTAACGGCGGATGATGTGAACAAAATTGCGCATTTGGCGCGTTTGGGAATTGACAAACATGATATTGAATCTTATGCGAAAGATTTGTCAGGCATGCTGGATTTGATGACCAGGATGGGTGAGTTGAATACCGATGATGTCGAGCCGATGGCTCACCCCATGGATCAGGTGCAACGGTTAAGACCCGATGTAGTCACAGAACAGAATAATCGCAAGAAATTTCAGGCTATTGCGCCACAAGTCGAAGCGGGGCTTTATTTAGTGCCGAAAGTGATTGAATAAAGAGAACGCACAACAATGCACACTAAAACACTAATAGAATTGGCCCAGGGCTTGCGTTCAGGTGAATTTTCCAGCGTAGAGCTGACACAGATTTTTTTGAATCGAATCAAGCAGCACCAGCATCTTAATGCTTATATCACCGTCACCGAAGAGGCCGCATTGCAAAATGCCAAAGCCGCGGATGTTCGACTGGCTAACGGCAAAGCCGAACTATTGACCGGCATACCCATTGCTCAAAAAGACATTTTTTGTACCCTGGATGTTAAAACCACCTGTGGCTCTAAAATGCTCGATAATTTTACTGCGCCCTATAACGCCACCATAGTGGAAAAGTTTAATCAGGCTGGCGCGGTGATGTTGGGCAAACTCAATATGGACGAGTTCGCGATGGGTTCATCCAATGAAACCAGTTATTATGGCGTCGTTAAAAATCCCTGGAATACCCATACGGTACCAGGCGGTTCATCTGGCGGTTCGGCAGCAGCCGTCGCGGCTCGGCTGGCAGTCTGTGCAACAGGCACAGACACCGGCGGTTCCATACGCCAACCAGCAGCCTTGTGTGGAATTACCGGATTAAAACCCACTTACGGACGGGTATCCCGCTACGGTATGATTGCCTATGCCTCAAGTCTTGATCAGGGCGGCCCCATGACACATAGTGCTGAAGATGCCGCTATCCTGTTGCAAACCATGGCAGGGTTTGATGAAAAAGACTCAACCAGTGTTGATTGCCCCGTACCCGATTATCGTGCTGGACTGAATAACTCCCTTGCAGGTTTAAAAATCGGCTTACCCAAAGAATTTTTTGGTAATGGTTTAAGCAGCAATATGGCGGCAACCCTTGAAACGGCTATCAACGAATATCGCAAATTAGGGGCGGAAATCAAGGAAATCAGTATGCCTAATCTTAAGTTGGCGATCCCTGCTTATTATGTCATTGCGCCCGCTGAATGCTCTGCCAACCTGTCGCGTTTCGATGGTGTGCGTTATGGCTATCGCTGTGAAAACCCAGTGGATTTAACCGATTTATACACCCGCTCTCGTGGTGAAGGTTTTGGCAAGGAAGTTAAACGCCGTATTCTCATGGGAACTTATGCTTTATCAGCGGGTTATTACGATGCTTATTACATTAAGGCGCAAAAAATCCGGCGTTTAATCAGTGAAGACTTCAAAAATGCTTTGGCGAAAGTTGATGTGATTATGGGCCCGGTAACACCAACCACTGCTTTTGGCATCGGTGAAAAAATCGGCAATCCGATCGAAATGTATTTATCCGATATTTATACCATTGCCATCAACCTCGCAGGTGTGCCTGCCATGTCAATTCCCGCCGGATTTGTAGCGGGTATGCCCGTTGGCTTGCAAATTATAGGCAATTATTTTGCAGAAGACAGCTTATTGAATATTGCCTATCAGTATCAACAGGTCACAGATTGGCATCAACATACCCCCAAAGGTTTTGAGTAAGGAGATAATGATGGAATGGGAAACTGTAATAGGCCTGGAAATTCATACCCAACTGGCCACCAAATCAAAAATTTTTTCCGGTGCATCTACAGCGTATGGAGCAGAACCCAACACCCAGGCCTGTGCCGTTGATTTAGGCTTGCCCGGTGTTTTACCGGTATTAAATGAAGAAGCTGTGCATAAAGCAGTCATATTTGGAATGGCAATTGAAGCGGAAATTGCTCCTTATTCCGTTTTTGCCAGAAAAAATTATTTTTACCCTGATTTGCCCAAAGGCTATCAAATAAGTCAAATGGAATTGCCGATAGTGGGTAATGGCCACTTGGATATTGAAGTGGATGGCATAATGAAACGCATAGGTATTACCCGTGCTCATCTGGAAGAAGATGCCGGTAAGTCGCTGCATGAAGATTTTCACGGCTTGACCGGGATTGATTTAAACCGTGCAGGAACGCCATTGCTGGAAATTGTATCCGAGCCGGATATGCGTTCGGCGAAAGAAGCCGTCGCATACATGAAAAAGCTGCATGAACTGGTGCGTTATCTGGATATTTGTGACGGCAATATGCAGGAAGGTTCGTTCCGCTGTGATGCCAACGTATCGGTGCGTCCAAAAGGTCAAAAAAAATATGGCACGCGAGCAGAAATCAAAAATATCAACTCATTCAAGTTCGTCGAGAAAGCCATTAATCATGAAATCGAGCGCCAAATTGAGCTGATAGAAAACGGCGGCAGAGTCATTCAGGAAACCCGCTTGTATGATTCGGTAAAAGATGAAACGCGCTCCATGCGCAGCAAGGAAGAGGCCAATGATTACCGCTATTTTCCCGACCCCGATTTGTTACCCGTCCTTATTAGCGAAGATTACAAGACGGTGGTAAAAGCACAATTGCCTGAATTACCGCAGGCTAAAAAACATCGTTTTAAGGATCAATACGCTCTGGATGAAGAGAATGCGGCTATTCTCACGTATTCTTGTCAGATGGCTGATTATTTCGAACGAGTACTTAAAGAATCAGGGTGCGAAGCAAAGCTATGTGTCAACTGGATAACAGGCGAGCTTTCCGCTGCGCTGAATAAAGCCGGCTTGGAAATTATGGATTCGCCTGTCGGTTCCGAGCGTCTGGCGGGTTTATTGGCGCGCATTCGAGACAATACCATTTCCGGAAAAATCGCCAAGCAAGTGTTTGAAGAAATGTGGCAAAGCACCGCCACAGCCGATGAAATTATCGCCGCAAAAGGCTTAAAGCAGATCACTGACACCGGCGCAATTGAAGCTATTATTGATAAAATCATTGCCGATAATCCCGGCCAGGTTGAGCAATATCGCAGTGGCAAAGATAAGGTGTTTGCATTCTTTGTCGGCCAGGTCATGAAAGAAATGCAAGGCAAAGCAAATCCGGCCGAGGTTAATAAAATGCTGAAGGTAAAACTAAATCAGTAAAACAACCAATCAAATAATAAAAAAGGGGGGTCTGTAGCAATACATGCCCCTTTTTTATTTCTGTTATTTACGCGATTATGATCAATAGATAATGTTCAGCAATGGCAACTAAATAAATTGTGAAAAAGGAAATGTCAAGCAAACCATGTTTTAAATTTTTCAGACCCCGCTAATAGTTCAGATATTGCCGGGGGGCTTTTAGCCGCAGTTATCGAGACTAAGAAGCAGTCTGGAAAAATATTAAATGCATTTTGCAAATGTTATGTTCAGCATAGCAATTCGAATCAAATTTTCAGCAGTGGCGGAATTATTTCAAAGTCTTTGAAAAACGGCGAAAGTTGCCCAGCCAAGAAAAAGTACGCCCGACTACCCATCGCTTCGGCAGGACACCCCGTTTTCCTTCGATTTTTTCTGAAATAAAAGGCCATACGCAGTTATTTAAAAGTAAAGTCAAGCGCTGGATATAGCCTGCATCACCCGAGAATGCTTTGAGTGAAGGATATTTATCGACGATCTCTTCCAAAACACCCCATGCACTTTTAGTGTCACTCAGATTAACGGCATGGACTTTGACTTTTTTGCCGCCTTCAATGCCGCTACCGGACAGCTTCCAAAGCACCTCATGCAGAAAGCATCCGAGTAGTAATTGCCGAATTATTGCCAGGAGCTTGTCGGTCCTTGGCGGGCTTGCTCTATCCCTTCGACAGCCTCAGTGCAGGTTTGCGACGGGAGAAGATACCCTTGGCGTAATAGTAAAACAACAGAACCAACATCATTCCCGGCGGGTACGGCGAACTCCCGCCACCTTCATTCGCCGGCTCTATCGCGCGGGTATCCGGTTGCTCCATAATCTCTACCAAAAACGAGCCGGACTTTTTCATCCAACCAACCCTCGCGGTTCCCAGTCAAGTTGATGGCTCATTTCGTTACTGCTGATTTGTGCTGGCTGATGGGATTTTTGCCTCTTCAACAAATATTAATCCTAAGCTATATCTAACTCAATAATATTGGACGAGGGTAAGACCGAGAGACACCTGATTTTGCAACTAAATTTCAAAAACTTCAAACTATTCTTTTTCCACCCACTCTTCCAGTGCTGCAATGATACTTTTCGCTTGCTCTTTACTGGAAATATTAAATTTTGATTTTTGTTGATATTCGCCATTGCGCTTCTGATAACGACGAATTGTATATTTATCGGGACCGTATTCTTCTTTAGCGCGATTCCAGTCCTGATAACGGTACATAACCGTAGCCCATGCACCTTTGGTCAGCACTTTTTTATCCAGCTCTTTAACTGTTTCGATACCGCCATCTTCGTACGCTACAGTCAATTCATCTACAGTTTCAGCCATTTCATTCTCAAGTAATTAAGGTTCATTTAACAGTTTATCACAACGACCCAGTGCGCAAAAAAACGCGTGGCTTTTAATGTCACACAAGTCACTGGAAGCCGGTCTGTGGGGCGAATTTGTCGCACCTATAAGCTCTTAACCTAATGGTAGTGACCCTTTTTCCTTATGTGCATTTCAAGCGATGACCTTGTCACTTGCCAAAAAATTGCCCGAAGGCACGACTACCATTGCCGGTTTTGATGGTATCAATCACTTTCAGGGTTTTGCCATCGATCACCGACACAGTGCTATCAAACCAGTTAGCCACATACACATGCCGATCATCGGGATGCGTATTAATACCTTCAGGCTTATCACCCACTTCAATCAAGCCGATTTCTTTTAAGGTTGCCGTATCAATAACCGACACAGAACCATCATCCTGATTAGTCACAAACAGACGACTGTCATTGAGCGCCAATGTGGCGGCATAAGGCAGCATATTAACCTTTACGGTAGCGATGGGCAGCAAACGTCTGGCTTCTAATACCGTCACATCATCACTTTGTACATTGGCGACATAAATGCGCTCGCCTCTGGCATCAATGGTGAGCCCGAACGGATGTGAGCCAACTTGCGTGGTCTTGTTAAGGGTCAGTTTCTTGAGATCAATTTTAGAAACAGAATTACTGAGCCGGTTAGCGACATACAACCATCGATTATCAGGGCTGACCACCAAACCCGATGGCGAATCGCCTACAGGGATGGTTTTAATGATATGTAAGCTGTCAGCATCAATAACATCGACACTGTCATTATACCAATCCGCTACATAAATTCGTTTGCCATCAGCTCCTGAAGCAATACCTAGTGCTCCGTCACTCACCGCAACTTTAGCAATTACCTCGTGTTTTTTTACATCCAAAACCGCGAAGCCCTTGGC
Organism: Methylococcaceae bacterium NSM2-1; assembly: GCA_002256705.1. Classification (GTDB taxonomy): domain Bacteria; phylum Pseudomonadota; class Gammaproteobacteria; order Methylococcales; family Methylomonadaceae; genus Methylobacter_C. The sequence continues at coordinate 4,910 of NQJI01000022.1, read as the reverse complement.
TTCCGGCGTGCTTATATAGACTTTATCCCCCGCAGGTGCAACCGCTACGCCAGCCGGCTTGCCGGGCACACTGATTGTATCGACCACTTTGCCCTGTTCAGTATCAATAATAGAAATACTGTCATCCAGTTGATTTGTGATATAGGCAAAAGGCGCAGCTGTCAGTGGTGCGGTAAAAAAAGCTGTAGCGACGGCTATCGCTACAACTTGGCATTTCACAAAAAACACCGGTGTAAACCTTACTTTTCAGCCAAGGTTTTCAGGTTGATCAAGCCTGTTTTCAAAATAGCGTTCACTGCTGCATTAGCGGCTTCTTCGTTCATTTCCGCCGGTGGATTGTTGTTCGTGTAAGCACGGTAATAACCCGCAGTCCAGTTAACAACCGAAGTATCACCTTTAGCTTCTACTTCTATACTTGCTGAATAGTTGTCTACAGGCAATACAGGTACTTTTTCTTCAACACCCGCATGAGTAATTGTTTTAGCCGTACTCATCTCGGTAATCTTGTATGCATAAGACATTTTGGCCTCATCATACTTTTTCAGCTCTTCAGTAATTGTTCCGCCGTCTTTTAGGGTTAGAACACGCTTTTCGCCTTTTTTATTACCGCCATCAGAGGTCGTGTTAAAAATATCGGGGTGCCAGGACATATCACCGAAATTTTTGATAAGAGCCCAGACTTTTTCAGCAGGCGCATTGATGGTGATTTGTTCTTCGGCTTTCTGGCGCACAGGACCGTGAGCGCTGGCAACTGCAGTAAAAAAGGCCAGTAATACTGACGCAATTAACGTAATTTTCTTCATAGTAACTCCTAATTGTGAACATAAATACCAAACCATGCATTATATGACAACTGGATACTGCAAGCATCAGTTGGCGTATTTAAATTGTAATCTCAAGTACCGGTGAGTTATTTTGTCTGTTGGCCAGACTTGAATGTAGCCATAACATCCCTTTTTATGACGATGAGTGCAGACTCTCCTTGCCCGAGTCAAAAACATTAAAATCCAAGTAATAAATTGACTGACTTTGAGCCCAAAAGGCTTGGTTCTAAAAAAAAGTTATGCATTTCAATATAGCAGTGGATTAGCCTTTATTGACAACGGACTGGCGAGCTGATATTTTGCCGGATTGGCACTCGTCTTGGTGGAGTGCTAATTTTGGCTAATAGAGGTAAATGTGAGTAATAGTACTCGGGATTTAAGTGAACGCTCATTACAGTTATTAAAAACGCTGGTTGAACGCTATATCAGCGATGGCCAGCCAGTGGGCTCCCGGGCCTTATCAAAAGATTCGGAGCTTAACTTGAGCCCTGCAACCATTCGTAATGTGATGGCGGATCTGGAAGATTTGGGCCTGATACATTCACCGCATACGTCAGCGGGGCGCGTGCCCACAGTCAGCGGCTATCGCTTGTTCGTTGACAGTTTATTAACAGTCAAGCCGTTGGACGCTAAAGATATAACGCGGCTATATCAGGGTTTGTCGGAACGAGATGATACCAGCAATGTGATCGGTGTTGCTTCACGATTGCTTGCAGAATTGACGAAGATGGCCGGTGTAGTGACTTTACCCAGAAGAGAATTGGTCTGTTTGCGGCATATCGAATTTTTGCCATTATCACATAAACGCGTACTGGTAATTTTTGTCACCAATGAACAGGAAGTCCATAACAAAGTCATTCATACCGGCAAAGTCTTTAGCGCGGCTGAATTACAACAGGCAGGCAGCTATCTCAATTCAATTTATTGCGGCCGCAGTCTGGTCGCAGTTCGTGAAGCCGTTTTGAAAGAGTTGCAAGACGATCAGGAACGCATGAATCAGGCTATGCTGGATGCGATAAAAATGGCGCAATTGACTTTTGAATCAGGCGATGAAAAAGATGATTATGTACTGACGGGTGAAACGAATTTAATGGGGTTTTCAGAGCTGTCAGACAGGGATCATTTGAAAAAATTGTTTGATGCCTTTAGTCAAAAGCGGGATGTAATTCATCTTCTGGATCAATCTTTGAAGGCTGAGGGGGTGCAGATTTTTATAGGCGAAGAATCCGGCTACCAGGCATTTGACCATTGCAGCCTGGTGACATCCTCCTATTCTGTCAATGATGAAGTGGTCGGTGTACTCGGCATTATCGGGCCGACGCGTATGGCTTATGAGAAAATCATTCCGTTTGTCGATGTTACGGCAAAATTATTAGGTGCGGCCTTGAATCCAAAAACAACGACCCCATGATAGATAGCAATATTTTTTTGTGCGTTTAGGCGCGTTAACGACTATTTTAAGGAACACTAGAAATGAGTATTGATCAGGAATCACCTGAATCGCAGGTTGAAGTTGAAGCTGAGGTTGTAAATGAAGCAGTCAATGAAGAGCCTCAACACACTGAAGTAGGTGAACATGAGTACACAATTGAAGAGCTGAAAAAGGAATTAGAGGAAGCCAAGCAAAAAGCGAATGATTCATGGGATAAAGCGGTTCGCACCCAGGCAGAAATGGAAAACCTGAAAAGAAGGACACAAAAAGATCTGGAAGATGCCCATAAGTTCGCCTTAACCGGTTTTGCCAAAGATTTATTGCCGGTATTAGACAGTCTGGTTCTGGGTTTGCAAGCGGCAACCGGCGATAGCGAGGACGTGAAAAAGTTCCGGGAAGGTAGTGAACTAACCATCAAACAGTTCGAAGCCTTATTTGCAAAATTTAATATCGTTGCTATTGATCCCTTAGGGTTGCCTTTTAACCCTGAACAACACCAGGCGATGCTCATGCAAGAAGTAGAAGGTGCGGAACCCAATACGGTAGTTAACGTGTTTCAAAAAGGTTATATGCTGAATGGCCGTTTGCTGCGTCCTGCCATGGTGGTAGTCGCAAAATCGGCAGAAAAACCGTCAGAAGTAGATGAGCAGGCTTGAACACCATAAAACAGCCCCCATATCGGCAATAACTTTTACATTTTTTAAACAAATTCAAGTCTGGAGCATTCAATGGCTAAAATAATTGGGATAGATTTAGGAACGACCAACTCGTGTGTTGCTGTATTGGAAAACGGCGTAGCGAAGGTGATTGAAAACAGTGAAGGTGCGCGTACCACGCCTTCCATTATCGCCTTCAGTAGTGATGATGAAGTTTTAGTGGGACAATCGGCAAAACGTCAGGCGGTCACCAATCCAAAAAACACACTGTTTGCAATTAAACGCTTGATCGGTCGTCGTTTTAAAGATGATGTCGTGCAAAAAGACATCAAAATGGTGCCTTACAAAATCATCGAAGCTGAAAACGGCGACGCATGGGTAGAAGTGCATGGCAGAAAAATGGCAGCGCCGGAAATTTCAGCCCGCGTTTTAATGAAACTGAAAAAAGACGCGGAAGCGTATTTAGGTGAAACGGTAACCGAAGCGGTTATTACCGTACCGGCTTATTTCAATGACTCACAACGTCAAGCGACTAAAGATGCAGGCCGTATTGCAGGTTTGGAAGTTAAACGTATTATTAACGAGCCGACGGCATCTGCGCTGGCATTCGGCATGGACAAGCCTAAAGGTGATACCAAAATCGCTGTTTATGACCTGGGTGGTGGTACTTTTGATATTTCAATCATTGAAATTGCCGAAATAGAGGGTGAACACCAATTTGAAGTATTATCAACCAACGGTGACACTTTCCTGGGTGGTGAAGATTTTGACTCAAGAATTATTGAGTATCTTGCCAGTGAATTTAAAAAAGAAAGCGGCGTGGATGTACACAACGACCCATTGGCGCTGCAACGCTTGAAAGAAGCAGCAGAAAAAGCCAAGATTGAATTGTCTTCAAGCCAGCAAACTGATGTTAACTTGCCTTACATCACGGCGGATGCCTCAGGTCCCAAGCATTTAAATGTTAAATTGACCCGCGCTAAACTGGAATCTTTGGTTGAAGAGCTGATTATGCGTACTAAAGGTCCCTGTGAAATGGCACTTAAAGACGCAGGTCTGTCAGCATCGGAAATCAATGATGTGATTTTGGTGGGCGGTCAAACACGTATGCCGAAAGTGCAGGAAATGGTGAAAAGCATTTTTGGCAAGGAACCGCGTAAAGACGTGAATCCAGACGAAGCAGTTGCTTTAGGCGCGGCGATTCAAGCGGGTGTTTTAGCCGGTGATGTTAAAGACGTATTATTGCTGGACGTCATTCCCTTGTCTCTGGGTATAGAAACAATGGGCGGTATTATGACCAAATTGATTGAAAAAAATACCACTATTCCGACCAATGCAGCGCAAGTATTTTCTACCGCCGAGGACAATCAAACTGCCGTCACCATTCATGTATTACAAGGCGAGCGTGAAAAGGCAGCAGCTAATAAATCGCTGGGGCGTTTTGATTTAGCGGATATCCCACCCGCATCGCGTGGTGTTCCGCAAATTGAAGTGTCTTTTGATATTGATGCTAACGGTATTTTGAACGTATCCGCCAAAGACAAGGCAACCGGTAAAAAGCAATCGATTGTTATTAAAGCCTCCAGTGGTTTGTCCGATGATGAAGTCGATCGCATGATTAAAGATGCTGAAGCCCATGCCGATGAAGACCGTAAATTGACCGAATTGGTCCACGCTCGCAACCATGCCGACGGAATGATTCATGCAACCGAAAAATCCCTGAAAGAATTGGGTGACCAGGTCGGCGCGGATGAAAAAGCTAGTATTGAACATGCTATTGATGCCCTGAAAGAAGCCGTTAAAGGTGATGATAAGGCAGAAATTGAAGCTAAAACCAATGACTTGACCGAGTTATCCGGCAAACTGGCTGAACGCGTTTATGCGCAAAAAGGAGGCTCAGAAGGCGGCGAACCTCATCATGCCGGCGGTTCTTCATCATCACATCATGCCGCAGATGACGGCGTGGTCGATGCTGAGTTTGAAGAAGTTAAGGACGAC